>NZ_JBSTYP010000052.1:0-32845 GCF_054052405.1 Aeromonas aquatilis
GCGGCTTGTCAGTCAGTGAGTGGCCCCCTGGTGCCGAGCTAAAAAAGAACCCCCTCTTTGAAAAAGAGGGGGTTCTTCAGCAATCTGAGAGCGCCACCAGGCGCTCTTTTTTTGTTCACAAAACCTATTTCAGCGCACAGATGTAGCACACACGTGTTTATTTTTCTTTTTTAATCAAACTATTAGAGTGCTTCTCCCCAGCATTAAATCTTGTTTTGTCCTGATACCCACCATGTCCGTTGCCTTGCTGGTCATACCATATAAAATCCTGCCTCCATTCATATGACCTATTGAACCTTCGGGTAACAGCAAGGATTTTGCCATGCATCCCATCATCAAACCGTCCGCCATCGCCCTGCTGGTGATCGCGGGTCAGACCCATGCCGCGGGCTACCAGTTATCAGAACAATCAGCGACGGGTCTTGGCCGCGCTTTTGCCGGAGAAGCTGCTATTGCAGACAATGCCTCAGTATTGGGCCGCAATCCCGGTGCTATCACCCGTTTTCGTAGCCCAACTCTTTCTAGTGGCGTTATCTACCTGAAACCGGATGTCAATATCGGCGGTCAGGTGCACGACAATTTCGGCACCCAGAATGCCATAGCCAACGATATCGCGGATGATGCCTGGATCCCCAACCTCTATTTCATTGCGCCGATTAACGAACGTCTGAGCATGGGGCTATCTGCCACCTCTCACTACGGCTTGGGGATCAAGATGCCCCAAGGTTATCATGCCGGTCATTTCGGTAATGTCTCTGACATCAGAACCGTCGATTTGGGGAGTGCGCTGGCTTATCGCGTCAGCGACATGCTCTCCATTGGGGTGGGGCTATCTCTCATTCAGGGAGAAGGGGAAGTAGGCGGCACCTATCCCACTACTCTCACCAATGGTCAAAGCGTCATTGCCAAGCATGTTAAAGGTGATGGCCGCGAACTGGGCTGGAACATAGGTATTCTTTTGATACCCAGCGAGCAGACCCGGATCGGCCTCTCCTACCGCAATGGTGTCGATCTCAAGCTCAAGGGAGATGCCACTCTGAGTAAGCCAGTGGCGCCGGGTAAATTTGTAAGCGTCAGCGATCAAGGCAATCTGGTTCTGCCGCTGCCCGCGACAGCTGAGCTGGCGGTATTCCAGCAGATAAACGATAAACTGGCGATCCATAGCAGCATCAACTGGACTGACTGGAGCAAGTTTACATCGTTGACGGCCAATCTCGATCACCTCGGTACCCTGCCCATTAAAGAAGAGCACTGGGAAGATAGCTGGCGCTATGCTCTGGGGATGACCTATCAACTGGATGCCAAATGGCAACTGCGCTCCGGTGTGGCCTATGACGCCAGCCCGGTGCCAGCCGGTCGTCGTACCATCTCCATCCCAGATGCCGATCGGCTCTGGTACAGCCTGGGGATGGGGTATCAGTTCACCCCCGACCTGAGCGTGGATCTGGGGCTGACCCTGCTCGATGGCAAGAAAGTAGACGTGCATGAAAGCTTCACCCAAGGCAGCTATCAATCCCGCTTTGATGGTACCTCCGAAGGGGATGCCTGGCTGGCTGGCGCACAATTGAGCTATCTCTTCTAACTGCCTTATCCGCAGAAAAACACTATCCCAGTTATTGCCTTACTCAATAAGGCGAACACTGGCATAGTGTTCTGCAACACCATAAAATCAACTCGGTACCCATACTGGAGCAAGGCATGTATTCCTACGTAGCAAGACAGCCGATCCTCGACAGAGACCTAAATACCCATGCCTATGAGCTGCTCTTTCGCGATAGTCTGAATAATGTCTTCCCGAGCATCTCCTCCCAGCAGGCGACGTCACGTCTGGTGGTAGAACAGTTCCTGCAACAAAATATCGATCAGCTGTTGGGGGGCCGTCCCTGCTTTATCAATTTTCCCCACTCACTGCTGCTGGAGGGATTGGCAGAGTGCCTGCCGCCCGAAAAAGTGGTGATCGAAATTCTGGAAGATTCCCCACCGGATGATGCCCTGCTGGAAAAGGTGAAGCAGTTGCACGCGCGGGGTTATCAGCTGGCACTCGATGACTTCACCATGTCGCCGGATTGGGAACGCTTCCTTCCCTTTATCCACATCATCAAGTTTGATCTGCGCGCCACCGCCCTGCTGCAGATCAAGGTGTTTATCCAGCAGCATAAAGCACTGGGGCTCACCTATCTGGCGGAAAAAGTAGAGGACAAGGCGGAGTTCGAGCGGGTCAAACAGCTGGGGATCCAGCTGTTCCAGGGTTTTTTCTTCAGTCGACCCGAGATGGTCAAGCAAGCCACCATGGAGCCGGCGCAGGTCGTGGTGATGCAGTTGCTGAATGTGGTCAACGAGAAAGAGCCTGATATCAACAAGATTGAGCAGCTACTCGGTCAGGATATCTCCCTCTCCCTCAAGCTACTGCGCTACGTCAACCATCTCAAAGGCCATACCAACCCGATCTCGTCATTTCGCCAGGCAGCCATTTATCTGGGCAACACCCAGCTAAAGCGCTTTGTCTCGCTGGTGGCGGCAACCAGCGCGGGCAAGGGCAAGAGCGCCGAGCTCTACCAGATGTCGATGATCCGTGCCCGATTCTGTGAGCTGCTGGCCCACGCCCACGCCCCGAGCCAGCAGGCACAACAGGCCTTTATCACAGGTCTCTTCTCCCTGCTGGATGTACTGATGGAGCAGCCGATGGACAAGCTGCTCGGCACTATCCCTCTTATCGAGGCTATTCGACTGGCGCTGCTGGAGCGCAAAGGCAATCTGGGTTTCTACCTCGCGTTTTGTGAAGATTACGAGAGCGCCAACTGGTCACGGGTAACGGCCAGAACAGCCCATCTGGGGCTGAGCGAGGACAAGGTGAGTCACCTCTATCTGGCCGCAACCACCTGGGTCACGGAACAACTGCTGGCGATGGAAGCCACCAATTAATTCGTCTTGTCATTCACTTCAACCGCGATAGCGGTCGCCTCACCGCCTCCGATACAGAGCGCGGCCACGCCTCGCCGCAAACCCCGTTGCCGCAGCGCGGCGATCAGCGTCACCAGAATGCGTGCGCCACTCGCCCCCAGCGGATGACCGAGTGCACAGGCCCCTCCATGCACATTGACCTTGTGATGAGGGATGCCGACCCCGCTCATGGCCAGCATGGTGACCATGGCGAAGGCCTCGTTGATCTCGAACAGATCCACCTCTTCCACCGACCATGCCAGACGCGCCAGCAACCGTGAAATAGCGCCAATGGGTGCAGAGGTAAACTCGGCGGGCAATGCTGCATGGCTCTGATAACCGACAACCCTTGCCAGCACAGGTATCTGCCAGGCTTGCGCCGTGGCGCCATCCATCAATATCAGCGCCGCCGCACCGTCCGAGATGGAGCTCGAATTGGCCGCCGTAATGGTGCCCTCCATGCCAAACGCAGGCTTCAGGGTCGGGATCTTCTCCGGTCTGCCCTTGCCGGGCTGCTCGTCTTCGGCCAGCAACAAGCGCTCACCGCGATAGACGCTTGTCAGCTCGGACACAAACGCACCGGCTTGCTGCGCATCGCGGGCACGCTGCAACGACGCAAGAGCAAACTCATCCATGGCACTGCGGGTCAAACCGGCCTGATCGGCGCTGCGCTGGGCATGTATCCCCATCAGCTGGCCATCATAGGCATCTTGCAAACCGTCGAGGAAGAGGTGGTCCAGCACCTTTTGATGCCCCATCCAAAAGCCGCTGCGAGCATTATCCAGCAGATAGGGGGCACGGCTCATGCTCTCCATCCCCCCTGCGACCACCACCCTGTTGTCACCAAGGCGGATGGTATCCGCCGCCAGCATCACGGCTTTCATGCCGGATCCGCACACCTTGTTAACCGTGGTAGCAGGCACACTATCTGGTAACCCTGCTTTCAACAACGCCTGCCGGGCTGGCGCTTGCCCCACGCCCGCCGCCAGCACATTGCCCATAAACACTTCATCGACCTGCTCCGGACGCAGCCCGCTTTGCTGCAGTGCCGCCTCGATGGCACAGGCTCCCAACTCAGGCGCTGTTACCTCTGCCAATGCCCCCTGAAACGCCCCCATCGGAGTCCGTTTTGCCGCCACAATTGCAATATCCATTTGCCTGCCTCTGTTTGTTACATGGCCATAACATAGGGGTTCTGACGCAATGGAACAAGAGTTGCAGTGCAGTTTACGTTTAGGTAAGGTGCAGACAGGATTTAGTTCGCCAAGAAGTCTGTATGAGCAACAAGGATGAAGGACGGCGCTTCAGCATCAGTGAGCTGGCCCGGGAATTTGATATTACGACGCGCAGTATCCGTTTCTACGAGGATCAGGGGTTGCTCAACCCTGCCAGAGAGGGACAGACCCGCATTTACAGCAAGCAGGATCGGGTTCGCCTCAAGCTCACCCTTCGCGGCAAGCGGCTCGGGTTCAGCCTCGCCGAGATCCGCGAGCTGTTTGATCTCTATGATGCCGACAAGAGCAGCCGCACCCAGCTGCAGACCATGCTGGGACTGGTTGAAGAGAAACGGGAGACACTGCAACAGCAGATGGAAGATATCAGAATGGTACTGCTGGAGCTGGATGCCGCCGAGCAGCGCTGCCAACAGGCGCTGAGCCAGCTGGGATAACCGGCTTGTTGTGGCTGATCAGGCAATCCTTTCAGCCCGCTCACAAGATGCCAGATAGCAAAAAGCCACTCCTGAGAGTGGCTTTTCTTCAACCTGACGGTTCGCTATTAAACGCGAACGAAGTCCAGGTGGATCAGCTTGTAACGTACCGGGTGACGCTGGATAGCTTTCACTTTTACGTTAACTTCTTCACCGTTGATAACCAGAGTCAGTACGGACTCATAGAATTCCGGCTTCTCTTGAGCCAGAACCATTTTCTTGTGGTCAACAGTGATGGACAGGGCTTCTTTGCCTGCACCGTAAACGATGGCAGGAACTTGGTCAGCTTGACGCAGGCGGCGGCTCGCACCTTTCCCCAGGTCAGAACGGACTTCAGCTTGGAATACGAAAGACATAGTATGTATCTCTTTTGGATGAATTTATGGTGCTAACTGCGACCGGTCAGCACCTCGCAAAACGAGCGCGAATACTACCACGGGCCAAATTCGGATACAAGGTACCGACTCTGCATTTAGCGCCCCTGCTCCAGCCGGGCAAATTGCTGCTGACGCTGGGCCGGGCTAAGGGCATCAAACTGTGCCAGGGTCTCGGCGCGGGGACAATAGAGACCATCCCCGGTTTTGACCCGGATGCTATGGCCAAGTCGCGCCTGATTTTCAGCCACCAGCGCCAACAAATAGCTGTAAGTATCGGCCCCTTTGGCACTGGATAGCTGGTTGGCAATGCGCCATAGGGTCTCCCCTGCCGCGACCTGATGACACACCGTTTGTGAGCCGCCAACCGCCGGCGCCGAGAGGGTAAGCGTGGCATCACTGTCAGCGGATGAGCTGGGCATGCTGCTGGCGAGCGCCATATCGGCACTCGCCCCCCTCGCATCTCCCCTGGCGCCTGTCATTCCTGCCGTACGATACGTCACCCCAAGCTGAGCCAACAGAGGCTCGCTCTCGTCAGTGTGAGTGGGAATATCAACACCACCGAACGAGTCTTGAGGTGTGCGGAACTCTGCGATAAAAGGTGTGATGGGCAGCGAGGAGTCAAGAGGCGAACCACTGCCCTGCTGCGCTATTGCAACAGCAGCCTGACCGGGGACGACGCCATAAGCCATCTCGTCGATACGCCGCAACCTTGCCAGATAGGCTTTGGAGAGCTCGGCCTCCCCCTCGAACAGATCAAAAGGGGGGACCAGACGGGCAGGAAAGAGGATCTGCCAGCGACCGTGCTTCTGCTTTTGGGCCAGCGGCGGAAACTGATTGCCACGCCAGGCCACAAACATCGCAGGCGGCGTGCGCGCCAGCGGGTAATATTCCGGGTTCAACTGCACCCAGGTTTGTTCCGCGATGGGTTGATAACCGCTGATCACCACCTGCGCCACACTCAACCAGATCCCCAGCATCCTTGCCTCCCTGACTTGCGGTTTGAAGGGGCTACCTGACCGGTAACCCCTTCTCAGCACCCGCTATCATGCTGTTAAAACAGTTAGATAGCAGCTTAGCACTGAGCGATGGCGTTAAGCACCCGTTTATCGGAGACCGGATAAGGGGTCCCCAGATTCTGGGCAAAGAACGATACCCGCAGCTCCTCGATCATCCAGCGGATATTGGCCACCTCGGTGGGAATAAGCTGGGATTTGGGGATCTTGGCCAGCAGCGCCTTGTACTCCGACTCCACACTGTGCACCTTGAGCATGTAGACCCGATCCCGGTTGGGATCGATGGCGAGCTTCTCCAGGCGACGCTCGATGGCCCGCAGATAGCGCAGCAAGTCAGGCAACCGCTGCCAGCCGGTCTCGGTGACAAAACCTTTGTGAATAAGGTTGCCGAGCTGCTGCTGGATATCCGACATGGCAAAGGCGGTGTCGAGCTGCATCTTGCCCTTGAGCCGCTTCTTGATCTCATGGGACAGCGTCAGCACGGCCTCCACCTGTTTGGCCACCTCCACTACCGCATCGTTGAGCTCGGCGCGGACAAACTCCTTGAGCGCCTCGAAACCGGCCTCGTCCCAGGCCATGCCGCCATGCTGCTCAATCAGCTTGTCGCAACCGCAGGCGATACAATCGTCAATCAGCTCCGCCACCTTGCCAAACGGGTTGAAATAGAGCCCGAGCTTGGCCTTGTTGGGCAACTTCTCCTGCAGGTACTTGATGGGAGATGGCACGTTAAGCAGCACCAACCGGCGCTGGCCAGCCCACATCAGCTGCTGCTGCACCACTGGGCTCTCCACTAGCTGGATGGCGACCGAATCCTTCTCATCTACCAACGCCGGATAGGCTTTCACCTCGAAGCCGCCGCGCTTCTGGCTGTACTCTTGGGGCAGCTCGCCAAAGCTCCACAGGGTGAGCCCGGACTGCTCGATATCATCGTCCGCCACTTGCGACAGGGTCTCCTGCACCTTGCCGCGCAGCGACTCTTTCAAGGCCTCCAGATCTTTGCCTTCCGCCACCTTCTTGTGTTTGTCGTCCACCACCCGGAAGGTGAGTTTCAGGTGATCGGGCACCGCAGCCCAGTCCCAGGATTCACGGGGTACGGTCACACCGGTCATGCGGCGCAGCTGGCGCTCCATCTCGTCCAGTAGCGGCCCCTGTGCGGGGTTGATGCTGGCGAGCAGCGCATCGGCGTAGTTGGGGGCCGGCACGAAGTTCTTGCGCATCGGCTTGGGCATCGACTTGATGAGGGCCACCAACAACTCATGGCGCAGCCCGGGGATCAGCCACTCGAACCCCTTCACCTCCACCTGATTCAGGAGCGGCAGCGGAATATGCAGGGTCACGCCATCCGCCGCCTCACCCGGCTCGAACTGATAGGTCAGCTTGAGCTTGAGGCGCCCCTGCTGCCAGAAGTTGGGATAGTCGAGATCGCTGATGTGGGCGGCATCCCCCTTCATCAGCATCTCTTTTTCGAAGTTGAGCAGCTCGGGGTCCCGCTTTTGTGCCTCTTTCCACCACTTGTCGAAGTGACGAGCGGAGATCACCTCCTCCGGCAAACGGGCATCGTAGAAGCGGAACAGATCCTCGTCATCCACCAGAATGTCGCGCCGACGGGATTTGTGCTCCAGCGCCTCCACCTCGGCCAGGAGCTTGCGGTTGTCGCTGAAGAAGCGGTGACGGGTCTCGAAATCCCCCTCCACCAGGGCGCGGCGGATAAACAACTCACGGCACAGCGCCGGATCGATACGGCTGAAGTTGATGGTGCGCTCATTGACCAGGGTCAGGCCATAGAGGGTCACCTTCTCCTTGGCCATCACTGCGCCGTTTTTCTTCGACCAGTGGGGATCGCTGTGGTGCAGCTTGATGAGGTGGCCTGCCAACGGTTCCACCCACTCGGGTTCAATCTTGGCGTTAATGCGAGCGTAGAGGCGCGAGGTTTCCACCAATTCTGCGGCCATCACCCACTTGGGCGGCTTTTTGAACAGACCCGAGGCCGGGAACAGGTGAAAGCGGCCATTGCGAGCACCAAGGAACTCAGGCTTTTCCAGATCCTTGTTGCCGATATGGCTCAAGAGGCCGGTCAGCAGCGCGCAGTGCACCGTCTTGAAATCCGCCGGTTCATGGTTGGCTTTAAAACCAAGCTCTTTCACCGTCTGACGCAGCTGGAAATGGATGTCCTGCCACTCGCGCACCCGCAGGTAGGAGAGAAACTCCTTCTGGCACATACGGCGGAACGGGTTGCTGCCAAGGGTATCCTGCTGCTCTTTCAGGTAGTTCCACAGATTGACGAAGGCGAGGAAGTCGGACTCCTTGTCTTCAAAACGTCTGTGCTGCTCATCGGCAGCCTGCTTTTTCTCCATGGGCCGCTCGCGGGGATCCTGAATACTGAGAGCAGCGGTGATCACCATCACCTCGCTCAGGCAGCCGGTCTGCGCCGCGCTGATCACCATCTTCGCCAGACGCGGATCAAGGGGGATGCGCGAGAGCTGGCGTCCGGTCTCGGTCAGCTGCAGTTTGGCTTCGCGATCGCCGGTAGCGGGCAATTCCCTCACCGCCTCCAGTTCTTTGAGCAGGGTCAAGCCGTCCTTGATATGGCGCGACTCAGGCGGCTCGACGAAGGGGAACGCCTCCATGTTGCCAAGGCCGAGCGCCAGCATCTGCAGGATGACGGAGGCCAGGTTGGTGCGCAGGATCTCGGGGTCGGTGAAGGCTGGGCGGCCGTTGAAATCCTCCTCGGAGTAGAGACGGATACAGATGCCGTCCGCCACCCGACCGCAGCGCCCTTTACGCTGGTTGGCGCTGGCCTGGGAGACCGGCTCGATGGGCAGGCGCTGCACCTTGGTGCGCCAGGAGTAGCGGCTGATACGGGCGGTGCCCGGATCGATGACGTAGCGAATGCCCGGCACCGTCAGCGAGGTCTCCGCCACGTTGGTGGCCAGTACGATGCGCCGTCCGGCATGTTGCTGGAACACCTTGTTCTGCTCGGCGTTGGAGAGGCGGGCGTAGAGCGGCAGCACCTCGGTGTCGCGCAGGTTCAGCTTGCGCAGGGCGTCGGCGGTGTCGCGGATCTCCCGCTCGCCGTTCATGAAGATGAGGATGTCCCCGAGCCCCTCGCGGGCCAGCTCTTCCACCGCCTCGAAGATCCCCTGCAGTTCATCGCGTTCTTCCAGCCCTTCACTCTTGTCACTGCTTTTTTTATCAACAAACAGTGGACGGTAGCGCACCTCCACCGGGTAGGTGCGACCGGAGACTTCGATCACCGGCGCCTTGTTGAAATGGCGGGAGAAGCGCTGGGGGTCTATGGTGGCCGAGGTGATGATCACCTTGAGATCGGGGCGCCTTGGCAACAACTGCTTGAGGTAGCCCAGAATGAAGTCGATGTTGAGGCTGCGCTCGTGAGCCTCATCGATGATGATGGTGTCGTACTGGGTGAGCATCCGGTCGTTCTGGATCTCGGCCAGCAGGATACCGTCGGTCATCAGCTTGATATGGGTCTGCTCGCTCACCTGATCAGTAAAGCGCACCTTGTAACCCACGTAGTGGCCGAGTTCGGACTCCATCTCCTCGGCGATACGGGCCGCAACGGTACGGGCTGCCAAACGGCGTGGCTGGGTGTGGCCGATGAAGCCCTTGACCCCTCGCCCGAGCGCCAGACAGATCTTGGGGATCTGGGTGGTTTTGCCCGAGCCGGTTTCGCCGGCGATGATCACCACCTGATGCTCACTGATCGCCTTGGCGATCTCCGCCTGCTTCTGGCTGACCGGCAGGTTGTCCGGATAGGTGACCTTGGGCACACCAGCCAGACGGGATTGGTAGCGTGCCTCTGCCGCATCCAGATCGGCTGCGATGGTCTCGAGTACGGCAGCCTGCTTGCTTTCAGGCAGCTTCTTGGCTCCGTGCAGACGGCTGGAGAGACGGCGGGCGTCGAGGTTCATGCAGGCAGAGAGACGGCGGCGCAGCGCCTCGATAGAGAGAGACAAGGTACGAATTCCTTAAATAGGTGCCCAGAGGGGCCATATCGATTAGCTGCGAGCGATCCTAAAGAGCGAGCGGGAACGGTGCAAGCCTTAACGTAGCGTTATATATGGGAAGACAGAGAGATTGGCCGATCCTCAAACATGACAAAGCAATCATTGTAAGATGGCATAACATGAATAAATGGCAGCATATGAAATAGCCAAGGCAAGCCGAAACTTGCCTTGGGAGAGAGAAAAACAGGGTTAACCGTGGGTGTGATGGACAAAACAGGTGGTGAGCTGGGCGTGAATGGCCTGCATCACGTTGTGACGATTGATCACCCCGAGCAGGCGACCCTCCTCCACCACCGGATAGATCTTCGGCTTTTGTCCCATCATCATCTCCGCCAGGGTCAGAATGCTGGTCTCGGGCCCCACCGTCAGCACATCTTTTCGCATCACATCCTTGACCTGTGCCACCTGCTCGCAGTGGTAGGCCTCCTTGAGCATCACGGCGATGCAATCCTGCTCGGAGACCCAGCCGATCAGATGCCCCTTCTCATCTACCACCGGGCCCCCCAGTTGATGGCTGTTCAGAAATTTTTCGACCGCAGATTGCACCATCATGTCGGCTGTGAAGGTGATGGGTCTGCTCTGCATATAATCCCTGGCTTTTAGCGATTCCATATCTGTCCCCTAATGATCATTCAAGCTCTCTACTGCGCACCGATACCGGCATCCTGCACGGCTTGTTCCAAGCATAGCTGGCTCACTGCAGGATGGTTCAGTGACCAACCACTCCCTCAACACCTCCTCGCGGGTTGGAATCGCCGCCACCATCATCTGTGGCAGGTGGTCGGCCAGCACCGCCACCACGGCGGGATCGACCCGTCCCTGATCTGCCAGTTGTTGCATAAAGGTCAATGCGTCACGGGCAGGCAGACCGCGCCGATAAGGTCTGTCCTGCACCATTGCCTGAAAAATATCAGCGACCCGCAGGATCCGCGCTTCGAGCGCCATGGCGGATGCCGGCAGATGGAACGGATAGCCCTCCCCGTCCGGCTCCTCATGGTGATAGGCCGCCCAGCAGGCAATCTCTTCAAATCCCTCGATATGACGCAGGATCTGGTAGGTCTCGAAGCTGTGGGCCTTGATGACGGCACGCTCCTCTTTCGTCAGGCTGGCAGGCTTGTCTAGGATCTCGTCCGGCACCCTGAGCTTGCCCAGATCATGCAGCAAACCGGCGATCTCCAGCATGTCGCAATGGATGGCACTGACCCCCATCAATTCTGCCAACGCACGAGACAACCTGCTCACACCGAGTGAATGAGTCATCGTGAATGGACTTTTGGCGTCGACAATGCCGGAGAAGATCTGCGCCAGCGCTTTAAGCTCCCCGTTCGAGGTCAGACAGGGCTCTCGCACTTGCAACATCTCCAGCATGTAATCATTGATGGAGCGCGCTTCCAGCTGCAGCCAGAATGCCTCAGAGCGAGACGCCTTGAGGAAGGCATCCACCAGCTCGGGGGCAAAAAAATCGCCACTGCATGCCCGCAGTCGCTCGCGGATCTCGTGGATATGCATCAACAGGGAGCCATCGCCATAATGGGGGGCCGCCAGCGCATCGCAGCGATCCACCAGAAAGATCAGGTTGGCCTGACGGGCTACTTGGGGATCCAGATCCGTCATCTCGCGCAACTGATGCCAGTGGGTATGGTGATAACGGATAGGCAGGGCCAGCGGGGCCAGCAAACGGAAATCCTTGAGCAGCTGATATCCCACCTCGCAGTGGCGCTGGGAGGACTCCCAATCGAACTCGCTGACCAGATGGTGATGGGTGATGGTCGAGGAGACGCCGATATCATGCAGCACCCCCAACTCGAATAGCAGGCGACGCTCGGCCTCATCCATCCCCAGCACCCGACTGCACTCGGCGGCCATGATCCCGACCCGTTTGCCGTGGGCAACATCACCAATGCCCACCAGATCCAGCGAGGCTGACAGGGCATACACCACCTGCCTGAGATCCACTTGCAACGAAAAAAGGGCGGCGCCCTGTGCTCTGTCCATGATCCGGGTCCTATGGGATGTGGTCGTGTCCAACTGGCACTGTTGTATGCCTCTCCCTCTATTAACTTAGTCAATAGCGCAGCCTTTTACCTTCTCTTTTATCAGGCGTTGGATCACATGCGGCCCATAAACAGACAGAGGATCACGCTTGGTTTTATTCATGCTCCCAATTTGGGGCATTTTTCGCCGATAAGAAAACGGCGACCAGACTATTTTCAAGTTGCCGAGGATAGTATGCGTGTAATTAAAATAATGTCCGGTTCAGTGAAATAATGAACACCCCCGCTTTACTTAACGATCACTTAACCAGAAATTAAGTATGTGCCGCTCGCCAATGGCATATTCGCGTATTGGCCCCTTCTCGTGCCCCCATCGCTGACTCAGCGCCGCCAAATTGATTCTCCGAACTGTGAACCCCGTCATCCATATGGTGTCTTTTCGCTATCAACGCCGATGAACACCGCACGGCCAAAGGCTGTGGCCCGTGTGCCACCGGCCACCTGAAAACCGGATAACAACAGGCCGGATAACCAGCGGTTATATTCGCTATAAGGCGACACGAATAAATGGACTTAATAGAGTGAAACTGTTGAAAGCAATTTTTACGAGCCGCGATTAACCTTCGTCACTCATGTCGCTTTCATCGCCCATTTTGTGTACCAATTCACATCAGATTAGGAGTGGAGCCAATAATGGCCATTCATATAAATAAAATAGCAATGAGCCTTGCTTTAATGGCCACTGCGGGTAGTGCCACCGCAGCCGCCAAGCCCAATATTCTTGCCATCATGGGCGATGACATCGGCTACTGGAACATCAGCGCCTACAACCAGGGCATGATGGGCTACCAGACCCCGAACCTGGACCGGATCGCCAGCGAAGGTGCCCTCTTTACCGATCACTACGGTCAGCAATCCTGCACCGCCGGTCGCGCCGCCTTTATCACCGGCGAAGAGCCGTTCCGTACCGGCCTGCTGACCATCGGCATGCCCGGCTCCCCGCACGGTATCCCCGAGTGGGCCCCGACCCTGGGTGATCTGCTCAAAGGACAGGGCTACATGACCGCCCAGTTCGGCAAAAACCATCTGGGCGACCAGGATCAGCACCTGCCGACCAAGCACGGCTTCGACGAATTTTTCGGCAACCTCTACCACCTGAACGCGGAAGAAGAGCCGGAAACCTACTACTACCCGAAAGACCCGGAATTCAAGAAAAAGTATGGCCCGCGCGGTGTGATCAAGGCCTCTGCCGACGGCAAGATCGAAGATACCGGCCCCATGACCCGCAAGCGCATGGAGCATGCTGATGAGGAGTTCCTCGAGTCCTCGCTGGCCTTCATGGAGAAAGCGGTCAAGGCCAAGAAGCCTTTCTTCATCTGGCACAACGCCACCCGCATGCACGTCTGGACCCGCCTGCAAGAGAAATATCAGGGCAAATCCGGCATCAGCATCTATGCCGATGGCATGCTGGAGCACGATGACCACGTAGGGATCCTGCTCAACAAGCTGGACGAGCTGGGTGTCGCCAACAACACCATCGTGATCTACACCACCGACAACGGTGCCGAGACCGGCAGCTGGCCGGATGGCGGTACCACTCCGTTCTACGGCGAGAAGGGCACCACCTGGGAAGGCGGTACTCGCGTACCGCAACTGGTTCGCTGGCCAGGCGTGATCAAACCGGGCACCAAGGTCAATGCCATGATGGCGCACCAGGACTGGATGCCGACCCTGCTGGCCGCCGCCGGTGTACCGGATGTGAAAGAGAAGCTGGCCAAAGGCTACAAGGCCAATGGCAAAGAGTGGCGTGTACATCTGGACGGCTACAACTTCATGCCGTATCTGTCAGGCAAGACTGACACTGCACCGCGTAACTCCATGCTCTACTTCTCCGCAAACGGCGAGCTGAACGCCGTGCGCTGGAATGACTTCAAGCTGAACTTCGCCACCATGCAGGGCAACATCACCGATGCTACCCGCGTGATCCCGAACTGGCCGCAAATCATCAACCTGCGCGCCGACCCGTTCGAGAAAGCTCCGCACGAGTCAGGCCTGTACATGCGCTGGATGGCGGACAACATGTGGTTGTTCGTACCGGTACAAGGCATCCTGAAAGGGTTCTTCGACACCCTGCCAGGTTACCCGATGCAACAGAGTTTCCAGATGAACCCGGCCAACATCAGTTCCCAGAGCCTGATGCTGCAGGGCAAGCTCGCCGAGCTGGAAGCACTGAAGCAGAAAGTCGCCACCATCAAGTAAGGTGTTGACGCCAACGCCCATCACTCTCTGGTGGGCGTTTTCAATTTTCAGACGGTTCTCCCCGAACCGTGTGGAAATTGAAAACCTTTGGCGCCCAGCCAACCCTCTATCCGTCCCGTTCTATGCACTCTGTGGAAATGCCTATGAATCCCTTGCAACAACAGATCTCTCAACTCATCGAACAGGTTGGTCACAGCGTCGTTGGCCAGTCCCATGTGATCCGCGCCCTGGTGATTGGCCTACTGACCAATAGTCACGTGCTGCTCGAAGGCTTGCCCGGCACGGCCAAGACCCGCTCGGTCAAGGCGCTGGCCGAGGCCCTCAATGCCAGCTTCGGCCGCATTCAGTTCACCCCCGATCTGCTCCCCTCAGATGTGACCGGCACCGAGATGTATCAGGAGCATGACGGCGCCCACCAGTTGCGCTTCCAGCCCGGGCCCATCTTCAACAGCATCGTGCTGGCCGATGAGGTGAACCGCGCCCCCGCAAAGGTACAGGCGGCGCTGCTGGAGGCGATGGCAGAAGGCACCGTCACCGTCGGTGACAAGAGCCACCGTCTGCCCGAGCTCTTTATGGTGCTGGCGACCCAGAACCCCATCGAGCAGGAGGGTACCTACCCGCTGCCGGAAGCCCAGATGGACCGCTTTGCCCTCAAGGTCTCGGTTGCCTACCCCGACGACGAAGCCGAGCTGGCCATCATTCGGCTGGTGCGGGCCGAAGAGCGCGGCAAACGCCATCAGGGCGAGCATTTCGCCCCGCTCTCCCCCGAGCTGATCTTGCAGGCAAGAGCAGAGCTATCGGCCATGACGGTCTCACCGTTGGTGGAGCACTACCTCATCGCGCTGGTGATGGCGACCCGGCACCCCGACCGCTACCCCAACACCGGGCTGCCACAGTGGATTGCGGTCGGCGCCAGCCCCCGCGCCTCCATTGCGCTCGACAAGTGCGCCCGCGCCTACGCCTGGCTGCAAGGGCGCAACCACGTGCTGCCCGACGATGTACGCGCCATGGTGCCCAGCGTGCTGGGCCACCGTTTTACCCTCAGCTATGACGCGCTGGCAGAGGGGGTGGATCACCAGCAGGTGGTGATGGCGCTGCTCGATCACGTCGTCATCGGGTAAGCGACAGCATGACCTCTCGCACCTTATCTCATGGCGGGCATTCCCCCAGCGGCGACCCGCGTATCCACAGCGATTACCTGCAACTGGTCCGACTGCAGGGGCTGGTCGGGCAATTTTCGCTGCTGCCGCGGCGCCGCAGTGGCAGCGTGCTGTGTGGCCGCCACCAGTCCCGTTTTCGCGGCCGTGGGCTCAACTTTGAAGAGCTGCGCCACTACCAGCAAGGGGATGATATTCGCACCCTGGACTGGAAAGTGACCCTGCGCACCGGCCGCCCCCATGTGCGCAGTTATAGCGAAGAGAAAGATCGTCACGTGATCCTCTGCGTTGATCAGCGCAGCGGCATGTTCTTCTCCTCGGTGGAGGTGATGAAGTCGGTGGTGGCCACCGAATTGGCTGCCCTGCTCGGCTGGCAAGTACTCAAAGAGAGCGATCGGGTCGGGCTCGCCATTTTGCACTGCGATGGCGTGGCGTGGCTGCGCGGTCAGCGCTCCCGCAGCCACTGGCTGGCCGGGTTGCGCCAGCTCTGCGCGACCAATCATGCCCTCTCGGTCACCAGCCGCGACAGCGAGGTGACCGGTCTGGCCCCCCTGCTGGCGATGCTGGGCCGCCTCAAGCTGAAAAATACCACCCTGATCTTTCTCAGCGACTGGGCCGGGGTGACCGAGGCCGACCTGACCCGCCTCGGCTACCTGCAGCAGCACAACGATGTGCTGGCCCTGCACATCGCCGACCCTCTCGAATCCACTCTCTCGACCACAGCCTCTGACGCCAGCTGGGTAGTCGGTGATGGCCAGTATCAGCTCAATATCGCCCCTCACCAGATCCCGTTGCTGGATCGGGGGCTGATCCGCCAGCAGCAGCTGAAAAAAGATCAGCTGCTGCGCTTGATGGCGCTCAAGGGCTTGCCACTCATCTGCCTCGACACCAGTGGCCACCACCTCGCCCATCTCATTACCGCCTTGGGAGGAACTCAGTGACGATCCACAAGCTACCCGGCACCTATATGCTGCGCGAACTGCAGGATGTGACCGTACCACCCGCTATCAGCTGGCAACCCCAAACGACGGGCTGGCTGCTACTTGCCCTGTTGCTGGCCGCGCTGACGCTGCGCTGGTTCTCTCTCCGGGTGCTGCGCTGGTGGCAACAGCGCTACCGGCGCGAAGCGCAGGCGGCCCTGCGCACGATCAACTGGTCTGATGCCGGGGCCACGCTGGCGCTGTTCCATATCATCAAGCAGGTGTTGACCCACCTCGATCCAGGACACGGAAAACTGTTTGGCACCGCCTTGCTGCAGACCCTCGACCACACCATGCCCGATCGGCAGCCCCGCTTCGCCAGCGAACTGGGGGAGCGCTGGCTGGTGTCGCTGGTGTGTGATCAGGTGGCATTGAGCGTCAGTGATCAGCTCTGCCTCGTCTCCCTGTGCAGCGACTGGCTTGAGCATCACCAGAGCCCCGTTCACACGACCTTGCTGGCAACGGAGACGAGCCATGCTTGACGCCGGTCTCGAGTTTGCCCACCCCTCCTGTTTCTGGCTACTGCCCCTGCCGTTGCTGGTGTTTCGCCTTATTCCGGCCTATCGCACCCGGCAAAGCGCCATCAAGGTTCCCTTCTTCGACCTGCTAATCGATCTATTGGATGAGCCGCCGCAAGAGGGCGCGACCCAGCTGACCGCCAGCTGGTGGCAACGGATCGCCCTGATCACAGTCTGGTTGCTGGCAGTGCTGGCGCTGGCCAAGCCCACCATCTATGGCCCACCTCAGATACGCGAGCGGTTTGGGCGGGATGTGATGATCGTGCTGGATCTCTCCGGCTCCATGGCCGAGACCGACTTCTCCCCCGACCCCGGCAAATCCCTCAGTCGACTCGACGCAGCCAAAGGGGTGCTGAATCAATTTGCTGCAACGCGCGAGGGGGATCGACTCGGGCTCATCCTGTTTGGCGATGCCGCCTTTATCCAGGCGCCGTTTACCGCCGATCTCGACACTTGGCAAACCCTGCTACAGGAGACCGACGTCGCCATGGCGGGCCAGAGCACCCATCTGGGGGATGCCATCGGGCTGGCCATCAAGGTGTTCAACGACAGTGATCGCCATGAGCAGCATGATCAGATGGCCAGCAAACGGGAGAAGGTCGCCATCGTCCTCACCGATGGCAACGACACCGGCAGCTTTGTCAGCCCGCGGGATGCGGCCCGGGTGGCCGCGGTCAACGGGGTGCGACTGCACACTATCGCCATGGGGGATCCGGCTACCGTCGGCGAACAGGCGCTCGATCTCGACACTCTGCAGCAGTTGGCGACCCTGACCGGCGGCCAGCTGTTTCAGGCCCTCGATGAGACGCAACTGGCGCGCGCCTATCAGGTGATCGGAGAGCTGGAGCCACAGCGCTACGAGAGTACCCGTTTTCAGACCCGCGAAAGCCTGCACCATTACCTGATCGCCGCCTGCGTCTGCCTCTATCTGGCACTTTTTTCCCTGCTGACCCTCAGGCGCTACCGCCTGTGCACTGCCCGCCAGGAGGCAACCCATGATTGATACCCTGTTCTGGCAACAGCTCGGGCAAAATGCCCACTTTCTTCGTCCCTGGTGGCTGCTGGCCCTGCTCCCCCTTGCCGCTATCCTGCTGCTGCGCTGGCGCATGGATGAGACCAACCACTGGCAACAGCGGCTGCCCTCCCATCTGCGCAAGGCGCTGACGCTGGGGGAAACCGGCTGGAAAAAGAACCTGCCCCTCAAGGCACTGGGGCTATTGATGGGGCTCGCCATCCTGATCTGCGCCGGCCCGACCTGGAGCCGCGAGCCCTCCCCCTTTGGCGAAGATCAGGGGGCCCTGCTGATCCTGCTCGATAATAGCGACTCCATGCTGGAAGAGGATATCGCCCCCAATCGGCTGGCGCGGGCCAAACAGAAGGTGAGCGACCTGCTGGCAATTCGCGGCGGTGGACGCAGTGGACTGGTGGTGTTTGCCGGCTCGGCCCACACCGCCATGCCGCTGACCCGTGACAGCGCCGTGTTTGCCCCCATTCTCGCCGCCATCCGCCCCGAGATCATGCCCAAAGCGGGCAAGCATACCGAGCAAGTGATCCCGCGGCTCACCGAGCTGCTGGCCGATGAGCCCGGCAGCACCGTCTTGCTGGTGAGCGATGGCATCAGCCCGTCCGCCATCGCCCCGCTGGCCGACTATTTCCGTGGTCAATCCCGTCAGCTGCTGATCCTGGCCGCAGGCGACCCCGCTCTGAGTGGCAAACGCCCGCTGGAGATCGCCTCACTACGGCGACTGGCCAGCGACAGCGATGGCACCCTGCTTACCATGACGGTGGATAATGACGATGTAGAGAAGATCAACCGCGCCGTTTCCCGTCACTTTCAGCTCAACAGCGACTCCCTGATGCCCTGGCAGGACCTGGGCTACTACCTGCTCTTCCCGGTGCTCGCCCTGCTGCTGCTCTGGTTTCGCAAAGGCTGGCTGGTGCAGTGGTGTCTGGCGGCCGCCGTCAGCCTCACCCTGCTGCAGCCAGCGCCTGCGCAGGCCACGACGTTCTCGCTGGCACCGCCCGAGCCGACCGCGCCAACCAGCAACCAGTGGGCACAGGCACTAAAGCAGCACTGGCTCAATCTCTGGCTCACCCCGGATCAGCAGGGGCAGTGGTACTTCCAGCAGGGTGATTATCTGGAGGCGGCCAAACGCTATGAAGATCCCTTCTACAAGGGGGTGGCCTACTACTATGGCGCCGAGTTTGCGCTGGCCCAGTCGGCCTTCCTGCAAGCCGACTCCGAACAGGCGCGGCTCTATGCCGGCAACGCCCTCGCCAGACAGCGCGAGTATCTGGCCGCCCGCCGGCTGTTCCGGCAACTGGCTGACGAGACCAGTGATCCGATCGTGCGTCAAGCGGCCGCCCACAACTATCGGGTGATGTGCGGGATTGTCGACGAGATCAATCGCGCCAGCCAGAGCCATACCGGCACCCCGGACGGGCCGGATCACTCCCGTGAGCTGCCCGACAATGAACCCCGCCGTGCCGACGGGGCCGAGGAGACCGTGGTCTCCGCCCTGATGGCGCGCGAAACCCTGACCGCAGATCAGATCCTGGCCAATCCGGCGCAGGCCGAAAAGTGGCTGCGACGGGTCGAATCCGACCCCGGTGACTTCCTGCAAGCCAAATTCCGCCTGCAGCTACAAGCGCAGCAAGCGGGCGCGGCCGCGCGCACTCGTCATACCCGCAACAAGGAGCCCGCCCATGTGCAACCGGCACAATAAACTCAGCCACTGGCTGTGCGGATGGGTGGCGACCGCCCTGTTGCCTGGAACAGCGCTGCTGCCCATCGCGGCACAAGCGGCCGAGGCAACAGACGCCACGCAAGTGACCCTCAAGAGCTGGCTAAAGGATCAGGGAGAAAACAACGCCCCCTATGCCGTCAGCCAGCAGATCACCCTCTATCTGGAGCTGGCGACCAACCGCTGGTTTACCGCAGGCACCCGCATCGGCCAGTTCGAGCTGCCGGGAGTCATGGTCAAGCAGCGCAGCGAGCTGGCGACCAACTTCACCCAGCGCCGCGATGGCGAGACCTGGTCGCACCAGCGCTGGGAGCTGACGCTCTACCCCCAGCAATCGGGCCAGTTCGAGATCCCCGCCATTTCGGTACGGGCCACGGTGGCGCGCCCCGAAGGAGGCTCACGGCAGCTCACCCTCACTACTCGCCCCCAACGTTTTGCCGCCGCCCTGCCCGACCCAGCCCTGACGGTCGGCGGACGCTGGCTGAGCGCCAGCAAGCTCACCCTGAGCCAACATTGGCAATACTCTGCTGATGACCATGCCAACGGTGAGCTGCAGGTGGGGGATGCCATCACCCGCACCGTCACCGCCAGCGGGCAAGATACCCTCTCAGTGCTGATCCCGCCGCTGCTCACCCCGCTTGCAGGCGATGAGCGGGTGCAGGCCTATCCGGCGCAGGCCAAGCTGAACGATACCCAGGAGCGGGGGGAGTACCTCTCGACACGGGAAGATCAGACCACCTACATCGTACAGCGCGGCGGAGAATTGACGCTGCCCGCGCTGGAGCTGGCATGGTGGAACAGCCAGACCGGCCAGCTGGAGATCCTGACCCTCCCAGGCCAGACCCTGCGGGTGCGCCACACTCCCGCCTCCTGGCTGGCGGCCTACTGGCCCTGGTTGATCGGGATTGCGAGCGGATGTGCCCTGCTGGTGCTGACGCTTCTGGCCATCACCCGCTACTACCGCCACCACCCTCGCCCGCTCGCCTGGCAATACGGGGCCGCTATCTGCTGCAGGCAATGGGGAACGGTACGGGTGCTGGCCTATCGCTATCTGCGGGCCAAGCGGGGCGGGCTGGAGCTCGGCCTTGTCAGCGGCGATCCGGCGTGGCAACAGCAGCAAGCAGCCTTCCAGCACGATCCCCTTGAGCGGGCTGACTCACTCAAGATGGGCTGGCAACTGCTGGCGCGCCTGCAAGGGCGACAGGACGCCAGCCAAGGCAACGTCCGCAGTCACATCTGTGCGCGGCTGCGCCGGTTTATCGGCTTGCGAGCGGCCCTGCCGGGGCTGCCCCCCTGAGTGGCACAGCGACCACCCCGAGGCAATCTGCCACTCAATCCGGCAACGCCAGCAACTGACTAAAGTGCGCCAAGCCACAGCCTCCCCCTTCTGTGGTTGTACCAGCTGGCGCACTTCATTACACTGCCACCTCTGAATGTCGGCCATCTGCCACGCCAACTGCTTGACGTGGTACGCTTTATCCTCTTGCCCCCGGAATGCCACGGCCGAGTTATCGACCCCATGGACATGTAACGAGGCCCCCTTTGCTTGACATCCGCAGTACCGAGCTGAACCTGATCCCGATCTTTGTCGCCATCTATGAAGAGCGCAGCCTCTCGCGGGCGGCGACACGCATGGAGATCAGCCAGCCCGCCGTCAGCAAGGCCCTCAAGCGACTGCGGGAGATCTACGACGATCCCCTGTTTCATCGCAAGGTCGCAGGGATGGAGCCCACCTCGTTTGCCATCGACATCTATCCGGCGATGGCGGCGGCGCTGAAAAACTTCAGCTCGACCCTCTCCACCTCGCGCACTTTCAATCCCCATACCTCCCAGCGGGTCTTCTCCATCGCCTGCATCACGCTGGTCCATGCCGAGCTGATCCCGACGCTGCTGTGCAAAATCAGGGCGCATGCTCCCGGCATCGCGCTGGAGGTGCATCCCCTCTTTACCGAGGATATGGAAAGTGATCTGCGGATGCAGCGCTATGACCTCCTTATCGACATGACCCAGAGCGGACGCAGCGTGCTTAAAAGCGAGGTGCTCTATGCCGAGCAGGTGAAGGTGGTCTGTGCTGCCAGCCACCCGCGACTGGGCAACCACTTGACGGTGGAAGAGTATTTTACCGAGGAGCATGTGGCCTTGGCCCAGTGGCAGGTCAGGGGCAGCATGATCACCGCCGAGCACCTGCCGCAAATGGCCAATCGCAATATCGTGGTGCGGGTGCCAACCGCCATGGAGATGCTGCCCATCATCGCGCGCAGCGAGATCATCGGGGTGTTGCCCACCGCCACCATCAATGCCTTTGCCGGCATGTATGAGGTGCGGGAACTCCCCTTCCCCTTCGAGGAATCGGTATTCAGCCTGTCGGCCATCTGGCACCCCAGCCGGACAGCCGAGGCGGGCCACCGCTGGTTGCGCCAGCAGTTGTTCGAGGTGGTCAGCGAGCTGGGGCTGACCACCTCCATCGGTTAGCCCTAACGGACATCCCGCACCAGTCGCAATCCCATGTCAGCCATCATCACCGACTGGCTGGCAAAATCGCGCCGGTAGTTCTCGCAAAGCTCGGCCTCATAGGCGTAGCTGCCACCACGCACCGATTTATGGGCGAGGTGGATCTTGCTCTCCTGCGCATTGTTCGGGTTATCTTGCGGGCTGTGGCGATAAAAGGTCTCTTCATAGGCGTCGGCCACAAACTCCCCCACATTGCCGGTCATGTCGTAGAGACCCAGCTCGTTGGGCTTCTTCAGCCCCACCGGATAGGCACGATTTTTGGCGTTATCGCTGTACCAGGCCACCTCGTCAATGTTATTGGAACCGCTGTAGCGATAACCCTGGCTAAGCTTGCCCCCTCTGGCGGCATACTCCCACTCCGCTTCGGTGGGCAGGCGGTAGTGGCCGCCGGTCAGCTCGTTGAGCCGGCTCACAAACAGATTGGCCTGCTGCCAGCTGAGGTTGTTGACCGGCACGCTCGGTGACTGGAAATAGCTGATGGAGGAGCCCATCACCGCTTCAAACAACCCCTGGGTCACCTCGAATTTGGCCATGTAAAAGCTGTTGACCGAGACCGTATGCTGCGGCCCTTCGCTCGCTTTCGCGCCAGCATCGTTGGAGCCCATCTCGAAACGCCCCCCCTCCACCAGCACCATGTCCGCTTCAATCTTCTGCTGCAGCGGATGGATCGGCTTGTTGGCATGGTGCCAGAGGGTACAGCCCGCCACCAGCAGCGTGGCCGCCAGCAACGGAATAGCAAGTTTGAATGGTGTGTTGTTCATCATCTGACCTGTGCAATAAAAGGGACGTCGGCCTTACTGGCCAGCAGAAACCGAAGGATGACCCGCCTGGCTCGCGCGCTTGCCGTTGAGCTCGGCCAGCACCTCGGGGGGCGCTATCTTGCCAAGTTCACTCATGCAGGCATCGCTGTTGGGGTGATCGTGGCGCAGGTAGATATCGCACACCGCATAAAGCTGCTCCGGCGCGCCGGAGATCCGGTAGGCCAACTCGAACGAACCGATGGCCTTGTCGAGATCCAGCGGCTCTTGCAATACCCCGTTGAGATACCAGAAATAGCTGTTGTTGCCAGCAAGCTTGGCCGCCTGCGCCATGGTGGCCGCCGCGTCACGCTTCTGATCGAGGCGCACCTGGGTCAGCGCTTTGGCGTAATGAAGGTTGGCGTTCTGCGGCAGGACGAGGATCCCCTTGTCGAGCAGGGCCAGCGCCTCGGCATCCCGTTGCTGCGCCCGCAAGTTATCAGAGAGACCAAGCCAGATCTGGGGGTTATCCGGCTGATTAACAAGCAACTGCTCATAACGCGCCTGCGCCTTGTCCCACTGCCGGGTCCAGCGATAGAGATCGGCCTGCAACTGCTGCTGCGCCGGATCCTGCTGTTTGGCGAGATAATCGCTCACCTCCGCCAGCGGCTGGCCAATGACATTCAGCTGCCCCTGATCCATGGCACCATACTCGCGCGCCAGATTGAGGGTGGCCGCGCGGCGCACCTCACTACTGCTGTCGGCCAGCAGTGGTGAGAGCAATCGCCAGCGATGGGCAAACTGATAGGGCTCGGCAGCCATAACCGCCGCTGCACGCACCAATGCACTCTCATCGCGCAGACTTCTGGCCACCGCCACCAGACTGTTCTGGTTCGGGTAAGCAGCCAACTGGCGCAGGGCATCGGCCCGCTCCTGCGCTGGCAGGGAGATATCCTGGGCGTTATAGGCCCACTGCTGGATCTGGGCGGCAGAAGGTGCCGCCGCAGATTGTGCGACCACCGGGGGCGTCTGCACCACCGCAGCCGACGGTTCGGCCGCCAGCACATGACCCGCACAGACCAGCCCCAGAGCCAACCACAGGGGGCGCGCCGCCAACGGACGACGGCCATCACGCATCTTCAACATATTCACCCCTTATTTCGCCTGCGGCTTGTTCATCACCGCATCGCGGTATTTGCCATGCGCCACCGGATAACCAGCTCGGCGCAGGATATAGGCCATCGACTGATCGATATGGTTGAAGAACTTGTGCCATCCCGCGCAGAGGTAGTTCAGACCCGCCTCCCCCTCGTCAGTGCGGATAAAGCGGTTCTTCGGGCACTCGCCATAGCAGGCAAACTGGTAGTCACACTGCTGGCACTGGCGGGTCAGGCTGCGCGACTTGGCAAAGCCGAACGCTTGCTGGGCGGGCGAGTACGCCAACTCATTGAGCGGTTGATGGTGAATGTTGCCAATCTTGTACTTGGGATAGACGTAGTGGTCGCAGGCGAACACATCGCCGTTGGGCTCCATTGCCAGCCCCTTGCCGCAGATCTCCCCCAGGGTACAGAGGGGATTCTTGCGGCCCATCCAGGTCTCGACACACGCTTCGAAATATTGCACGAAGACCCGGCCCAGATCCCGCTCTGCCCACTCGTTGAAAATGGTGATGAGAAAATCCCCCCACCCTTCGGCCGAGACGCACCAGGGCTCGACTACCGAGTTCTTGTGCCAGGGATTGAGGCGCTTGTCCCCCTGCCGGAGCTGCTCCTGCTGCTGCCAGGTCTGGGGCGCGGTGGTGCGAAAGCTCTTCTGCTCGACGATGGGGATAAACTGCATCTGGGGCGACTTCACCTCGTCGCGCAGGAAACGATAGACCTCCAGCGCATTCTTGCTGGTGAGGTTGTTCACGCAGGTCAGGGTGGCAAACTTCACCTTGTGCTTGTGCAACAGCGCCACCGCCGCCATCACCTGCTTGAAGGTGCCACGGCCGGCGCGGTTGACCCGATAGGCGTTGTGCAGCAACTCGGGGCCATCGATGCTCAGGCCAATGAGGAAGTTGTTGGCCGCCAGAAATTCGCACCACTCGTCGTTGAGCAGAATGCCATTGGTCTGCAGATCGTTGGCGATCACCACCCCTTGCGGCTGGTATTTGCGCTGCAACTCGACCACTTTGCGAAAATAGTCGAGCCCGAGCAGGGTCGGCTCGCCCCCCTGCCAGGAGAAGATGATCTCGGGGGTATTCTGCCCCTCGATATATTGGCGGATATAGGTCTCAAGGGTCTGCTCGTCCATCTCGGGAGAGCACCCCTTCTTGTATTCCAGCAGATCCTGCTTACTGAGGTAGTAGCAGTAAGTGCAGTCGATGTTACACACGGCCCCGATCGGTTTGGCCATCACGTGCATCCGCTTGGATGCCTTGCCGTTGAACTGTGGACCCTGAGTAATCACCATAACTGCACCACCTGAAAAATTGTTGTTTTGAGGTGTGCAGTCTAAAGGCTCGTGCTGTCACGCGCTTGTTATACCCCTTATAACCAGATGGCATGGTTCATCTGTAGCGATGCCGATGGCAGGCTCTGGCGATCAAAGGCAACATCAGCGTTAAGCCAACGAAACCGGCCATTGGGAGATCGCGCGGGGACATTTGCTCAGCTACTGTTAAAAGCAAGTTTAACAACGGCTTAGCGCCAACGTTCAGGCAACAGGCACCCACCACAACCGACCAGGGATGACCATCATGACCAACAAGAAAAAATCCAGATCAGCACCATCGGCTCCGGCCACAGAAAAGGAACCGCTAGGCAACAAAGCCTATGAAAAAGAGCTGCGACGCCTGCATGTGGAGCTGGTGAAACTGCAGCAATGGGTGGTACACAAGGGGCTCAAGGTCTGCATCGTCTTTGAGGGGCGCGATGGCGCGGGCAAGGGGGGAACCATCAAGGCGCTCACCGAACGGGTCAGCCCGCGGGTGTTCAGAGTCATCGCGCTGCCCGCCCCCACCGAACGGGAGAAGACCCAGCTCTATTTCCAGCGTTACATTCCCCATCTGCCGGCCGCGGGGGAGATCGTGATCTTCGATCGCAGCTGGTACAACCGGGCCGGTGTTGAACGCGTGATGGGATTTTGCAGCCCGGAGGTCAGCGACAAGTTTCTGGCAGGCACACCGCTGGTCGAACGGGCCATGGTCGACTCAGGCATCATATTGCTTAAATATTGGCTGGAAGTCAGCCCGGCTGAACAGGAGCGACGCCTGCGAGACCGGATCGACGACGGGCGCAAGATCTGGAAACTCTCCCCCATGGACATCAAATCCTTCGATCGCTGGGATGATTACACCCAGGCGCGAGATGCCATGTTTGCGGCCACCGACACCGCCTGGGCGCCCTGGTTTGTGGCTCGCTCTGAAGACAAGAAGCGGGTGCGGCTCAATATTATCTCCCACCTGCTTGCCCACGTGCCTTATGAGGCATTGCCAGCGGCCCCGATCAAGTTGCCAAAACGCAAGATCGGCAAGATAAAACCTGCCGATCATCCATTTCACTACATTCCGGAACCCTTCTGAGCTAGTCGGGGGGAGCTGACGGCGTCCCCTGTGGCTGTGGTTGCTGATATTGCCGGATCGCCGCCCTGGCATTGACTAGCAGACGCGTGTCCCCCAGCTGCCGAGCCAGGCCACAACGACGGACGTTTTCGAGTACATCGGGATTGAGTCCTGCCAGCCAGAGCTCAATCCCCTTTTGCCGCACATGCAGATCGCCCTCCATCAGCATCATCAGGGCCGAATACTCCACATCCGTGACTCGACTCATGTCCAGCACCACCACCCGGGGCTGGTGCTGCCCGATCAACAGCCTGATCCGGGCCGCGATATATTGCACATTGATGAAAAAGAGGCGCCCCTCCGGACGCAGGATCAGCAAACCCGGAAACGTTTCATCCTCGGGATGACGCGCCGACAAGGGACGCAACACATCCTCCCCCGGTTTACGTCCTACCACATGCAATCGGGGCTGCGCAGTCTGGCTGGCCAAACCCAGCAGAGACGCCAGGATGGCCACCACTATCCCCTGCAAGGTGCCAAAAATCAGCACGCCCAGGCAGGCGATAACCGCCCAGCGAAACTCCATCATTCTGATCTGTCCAATCTTGCGAAATTCCCCCGGCTGGATCAGCCCTACCGAATAGACGATCACCACCACCGCCAGCGTGGCATTTGGCAACCAGGAGAGCAGCGGCGCCAGAAACAGCATGGTTGCCAAGGCCATCGCCGCCCGCTGGCTGACGCCCCCCACAGAACGCACCACCGCAGTCTGGGACGTGCCCCCTCCGGCTGGCATGCTGCCACAAAACGCACCGCCCAAATTGGCCAGCCCGGTGGCAACCAGCTCGCGGTTCGGATTGATTTCCGGCTCGCCCTCCCCGACAAAAGCCCGACCCGCCGCTATGGTTTCGGTAAAGCTCATCAAGGCGATCCCGGCTGCGCCGGGCAACAATTGCAGCACCAGTGTCAGATCAGGCAGTTGCAAACCCGGCAGGCCAGTAGGAATAGTGCCGACAATCGACACTCCCTGCTCGTTCAAACCCCAGCCCCATACCAGCGAGATCCCGAGAGCAACCCCCAGCAATGGCGCCGGTGAGTGCGGAAAACGCCACTCCATGAACACCAGAACCGCCAGCGTCACCATAGCGATGGCCAGAGTCAGCCATGAGGTCTGGGGCAAGGCCTGGATCAGATGGTAAACATCGGCAAAAAAATGCTCTTTTTGGATGTGAACACCAAACAGTTTGGGCAGTTGATCCAGAATGATCACCAACCCGATCCCCCCCTTGAAACCGACCAGCACAGGTAACGAGATAAAGTTGGCGACAAAGCCGAACCGCAGCACGGCCGCCAGCATCAGCAATCCCCCGACCAGCAGGGTCAGGGTTGCCGTCACGGTCAGCAGCCGGGCGGGATCGCCATCCGGGACCACAATTCCCAACTGGGTCGCTGTCAGAATGGCCAGCGTACTGGTCGAACTGACACTGAGTATCCTGGACGACCCCAGCAGCGCGTAAAGCACCATGGGAACAAACGCCGTATAAAGACCGATCGCCACCGGCAATCCCGCCACGGTGGCATAAGCCATGGCCTTGGGTAACACCACGGCGGCAGCGGTGATCCCGGCCAGTATATCGGCGCTGGCACCAGGCTTGGCTGACGTAAATGATGACATGTGACCTCCATGAACGATTTCAGCCCCCCGGAGATCTCCATCCGGACGGTCAGGCATCCCTTGCACCGCGCCAGCAGCAACATGGCGGCGGAAGAATAGACAGTGCCACCTCTAACTATCTGTTAAAACGCGATGGTTAATGTAGGGGGGATCAAATAATGCAGGGATGGTCACAACTCCCGCATAAAAAGCGTGGCGATCCCGGTGATCACGCCCTCTGACACGCGGCGTCAATCTGTGATGACTACGGCACTCAGTACCATATGGTTGTGGTAAGGTGGACCAAAATGGAGCTTGTTCGAGGATCTACCATGCCCGTCCCACCACCGCCATCCACCTTTCGCTGCCCCCAATGTGGCTGGCACAAAACGGTTGCCCCCAGGAGCGACGTAAGGGTGCCTGGCCACAGCTGGTTTGAGTCTTGCCCCGAGTGTCATCACGCGCCACTTGAAAACTCGCCAGCGTCGATGTTGGAACTGGCCATGGAAAAGATCAGAGATGTGATTGGCAAGTGACCATCACCACGACCAGAACGCCATGCTGATACCCCGACCATCTATCGCAAGCCGCCTTATGTCACAGGTGCAAACTATTCATCCGATCCTGATTGAAAAGGAGTCCATCGTTGAATTTTGAACAGTTGAAAACCCGCCATCGCACACTGCGTAAACACGCCCCCGGCAACCTCAACCTGCGAGTTCATCGTGCCTTAAGCTGGCTGCAACGCGCTGAAATGGCCGAAGATGAAGATGGCCGCTTTATCTTTCTCTGGATTGCGTTCAATGCGGCTTATGCCACTGAAATCGATGACGATCGTCGCCTCTCGGAACAGGAGACCTTCAAAGCCTTTCTGGAAAAATTGAGCGAGCTGGATGCGCACCAGCAGATCGAGCAGCTGGTCTGGCAGGAGTTCTCGGGCAGTATCCGTATACTGCTGGACACCCCGTTTGTACTGCAAAGCTTCTGGGATTATCACAGCGGCAAGATCAGCGAAACCCAGTGGAAAGAGCGGCTGGCACAAGGCAAGAAGATGGCGACCCTGGCGCTTGCCAGCGGCAACACCCCGCAGTTGCTGGGCGTGGTGTTTAACCGCCTCTATACCTTGCGCAACCAGTTGATCCATGGCGGTGCGACCTGGAACAGCTCGGTCAATCGCAAACAACTGAAGGATTGTGCCAACCTGCTCGGCAAACTGGTGCCGGTGATCATCGAGTTGATGATGGCCCATCCCGATACCCTGTGGGGAGATGCCTGTTATCCGGTGGTTGAAATGGCGGGTTAACCGCGTGCAAAATGGCGGAGGAGCCTGTAAATCCAATTGTCTAACCGCCCACGAATAAGTATTTTTTTCAAAAGGATACCTTCGTGGGTAAGCAAATGGACCAAGACAAACTCAAAGCACTGGCCGCTGAGTTGGCCAAAGACATCAAGTCTGAAAAAGATCTCGGCCCCTCACCCAACAGCTGATCAAGCTCAATGTCGAGATGGATGAGCATCTGGGCTACCAGAAACACGCCCCACAAGGCCCCGTGGTGGTACACGGGGTCGGGGCGCGTCAGGCAAGACGCCGTTTGTGGCAGCGGTGACCCTGAACAAGGAAGGGCATCCAATCAAGATGCGGATGACGGTGGTCGATGGTCTCAAAACCCTGTCCATTGCTGATTGGGCAAAACGGCATGTTGCCAGTGGTAGCGTGGTGATATCCGATGGATTAGCCTGTTTCAGAGCGGTCAAGGAGGTCAATTGTGAGCACCTGGGTGTTGTCACCGGGGGCAACCTGGATTGGCTGGAACATCCGGCATTCAACTGGGTAAACACGATGATAGGAAATGTGAAAAACTCGCTGCGGGGCAGTTGCCATACGCTCGGAGCGAAGCATTTACCGAGACATCTTGCTGAATACTGCTTCCGGTTTAATCATCGTTTTGACCTCAGGAGCATGTTGGTTGAATTGGGGCATGCAGTCGTGGTAAGCCCTCCGATACCATATAGGCTCTTGAAGCTGGCTGAGGGTCATGGGTAATCAGGTAAATAAATTGAAAATAAATATGGACCATTGGTCCATATTTATTTTAACCAACATGATAATTCCACAAGGTCTTGATACTCCTCTACTTTCAACCCTTGCTTCGCTAGGCAGTACACCAGTAATACCTCGTTTTCATTAAGGCCAGATAAAACACTATCAGTAGAGTCATTTTTCATTCCGTCAAAGGAACTAAAATCATCAACTGCACTTAACACATCATCTTGCATTGAAATAAAGAATAAACGTAAGTAATCATATATGGATATATTAACCATGCATTCAACATTAGAGATTGGATTTATAAAACAAGGCAGGTCAAACTCTAAAAACGAGAAACATTTAAAATAATCACCAATCGACTTTACGTCCACAGCAAGCATTTTTTGATATAACTCCGGCTTATGTTCCTCTGCAATGATAAAGACAGATAATAATATTAGATCTACTTTATCGGCCGCATTGATAATTATAGCTTTGAGTTTATAAAAATATTGTTCTATGTCTCTAAGTTTAAGATCGAATGCATCCGCAATCATAGACAAATTCATTGATAAGTCTTTAGCACTCTTAAATTGCGGAAAGAAATAGTTGCACTTGACGCTATCAAAACCAAGGCTATATTCAATAAAGTAACTTGTTGAAACTTTCTTTAGCATGAAGCGTCTTTTGAAAAAACGTCTCAAATAAGTTGATGCATCAAAGCCTCCACCATAAATCACCTTTATTGCATGCTGCAATTGTTCGGTATCTGTTGCTAATACAAAAACAACCTTGGGTATATCGAATATATGTTTGATAGTCTCCAGCATTTCGACCGTATAGGAGGGACGGCAACGATCCAGTTCATCAATCAAAATAAAAGCGGGATAATCCAGCGCTCCATTACTTAAAGCAACAGCACCTTCCACCCATTGCCGTATCTCTTGTTTAAGATACTGGATAGATTCATAACGCTCTTTCTGATTGCTGCATAAGGCATCTACCAGTTGATTGGCATCATCCCCTTCCAGAGAAAAATCATCTTCTTCCAATCCAGCCTTCTTGATTGCCGCTTTCAATGCCAGTTTGCCGCCGACCTTAAATAATCCCAGCAGCCGCTGACGCATCCCTTCTGGAATCGGGTTCTCTTTTCCCGCAATCATTTTTAACTGGTCTATAATCGATGAAATCACCGTCAATAAGGGATCGTCGGAAAAGTCCTGCTGCCAGGCATCGATATAAACGGTGGGATAGTGCGCTTTAAGCTCCATATACCAGCGCTTGATAAACCAGGTTTTACCCGCTCCCCACTCGGCATTGAGGTTAAGCACATAGTTGCGCTGCTTGCCTTCGGCGGCGAGGTAGTTGGTCAGAAACTCAGCATAGCGGGCGCGATCCAGCCGATCGGCACTCAAACTCTCTTCGCTACCCGCAATGGCCCCCGGTCCGTCCCACTGAACTGCTTCATCCCATTTAAACGGTGCCACTGCCATCTCGTATCTCTCCATATTGCGTTGCCGAGGATAATATCAGGGTCACCGAGGAAATAATTTGACTAAAGACCTGTTTGTTGCCCTTTCTACCGTGCGGGGTGGCTTATTTGACTACCGGGCAATTTCTCTGCTGCTGGCCCACGATGCCGGGCCGATATGGGTTGGACGGTTATCTGCATAGTCACGGACTCAGTTGATTTCCTTTGCCCACACCAACGATGACAATCGTGTGACATGGCGCAGACCCTGCGGAAATAAACGCGAAACCTGACCTGTTCGGTGCTTTATTTAAAGCTGTGGATCTCTGTTGCGCGTCTTGTTCAACCGACCCATCGTAGCGACCCAAGGATGGCTAGCCCCATGAAGGATGAGCCCTTCTCCATTCGATTACAGCACGAGCTGGATCACCTCAGATCCATCTTTAACGAGATGGGGGCTTACCTCTTTACCAAGGATCTGGATGGCCGTTATATCTATGCCAATCAGGCTGTGCTGGATCTCTTTGGTTGTACCCTGGCCGAACTGCAAGGCAAGGATGATCGCGCCTTTTTTGACCTCGACTTCTCGGAAGATCTGAGACGAAATGATCGTCAGGTGCTGGAGCAGCAGGTCGCCATCGCCCGGGAGGAGATCAACTACCTCAAACCCACGGGAGAAAAACGGGTCTACTGGAGCGTGAAAAAGCCGATGTACGACCGGGATGGCAAGCTGATCGGTCTGTGCGGCATCTCCACCGATATCACCGAACACAAGCTGATTGAGGCCCGTATGGCCGAGCAGCATCAGTTGCTGGAGATCATCCTGGCCAATGTGGATGCCCATATCTATATGAAGGACAGCCAGCACCGCTTTCTCTACGTCAATCAGAAGGTGTGTGCCCTACTCGGTTTACCTGCCGAGCAGATTATCAACCGGCGCGATGATGAGGTGATCCCGGCTGCCAGCGCCTGCCAGCTGTGGCGGCTGGACAACCGGGTATTCGAAACCGGCGAGCTGCAAGCCGGGGAAGAGATGCTGACCGATCCCGAAGGCAATCAGCACTACTACTGGTCGGTCAAGGTGCCCTTTCTATTGGCTATGTCCCAATTACGTGTTGAAAGGCTAAGCTTGAAGTAGGCCATCACCTTGAGGTCTACCATCATGGATACCCCAGCCTTTCAAC
>NZ_JBSTYP010000053.1:0-32097 GCF_054052405.1 Aeromonas aquatilis
AAAACAAGGAGGCCAAGATGGACTTGCGACTGAGACCCTACAAGGGAAAACGCCCGCAATTGGGCAAACGGGCATATGTAGATCCCTGCGCAACACTGGTGGGCGATATCGAACAGGCCGATGATACGCAAGTAAAGTGAGCAATTCCGTATTACGCCAGGTTCGGAACTGCTCTTAGCTCCTATATAGAAGAAGTTGAATAATGAAAGAAGGCAGTTGAGGCAGTTGAGGCAGTTGAGGCAGTTGAGGCAGTTGAGGCAGTATCAGGATTCATTAAAAGAAAAGCCGGGACAAGCCCGGCTTTTTCTTTATCACTCAGCAGCTGCTTCAGCAGCGGCCGGGCGGTCTACCAGCTCAATATAAGCCATAGGGGCGTTGTCGCCAGCACGGAAACCGCATTTCAGAATGCGAGTATAACCGCCGGCGCGCTCCAGGTAGCGCGGGCCCAGTTCATTGAACAGCTTAGCCACGATCGCGTTGTCGCGAGTGCGGGCAAATGCCAGACGACGATTAGCAACGCTATCAGTCTTGGCAAGGGTGATCAGCGGTTCAACTACACGACGCAGCTCTTTTGCCTTAGGCAGAGTCGTCTTGATGATCTCATGACGAACCAGGGAGCTGGCCATGTTGCGGAACATTGCCTGACGATGGCTGCTGTTCCGGTTCAGTTGACGACCACTCAAACGATGGCGCATGACCTTATCCTTCTAACTAAATCTGTGAAACCCGTAATCTGGATTACTCGTCAGCGATGCTGGCGGGCGGCCAGTTCTCAAGGCGCATGCCAAGAGACAGACCACGGGAGGCCAACACGTCCTTGATCTCAGTCAGGGACTTCTTACCGAGGTTAGGAGTCTTAAGCAACTCAACTTCGGTACGCTGTACCAGATCACCAATATAGTGGATAGCTTCTGCCTTCAGACAGTTCGCAGAACGAACTGTCAGCTCCAAATCATCGACAGGACGTAGCAGAATCGGATCAAACTCGGGTTTCTCTTCTTTCTTCTCGGGCACGCTGACATCGCGCAGATCCACGAAGGCTTCCAGTTGCTCGGCCAGAATAGTGGCAGAACGACGGATGGCTTCTTCAGGATCCAGGGTACCATTGGTCTCCATGTCGATGACCAGCTTGTCCAAGTCGGTACGCTGTTCCACACGTGCTGCCTCGACATTGTAGGCAATACGAACGATGGGGCTGAACGCGGAGTCCAGCAGCAGGCGACCAATCGGACGCTCTTCGTCATCGTTGTGAACACGAGCAGAAGCAGGCACATAACCACGACCGCGCTGAACTTTCAGGCGCATGCTGATTTCAGCATTGGCACCAGTCAGGTGGCAGATTACGTGCTCCGGGTTTACGATCTCGACTTCATCACCGTGAGTGATATCACCAGCGGTAACGGGGCCTGTTCCAGACTTGGTCAGGGACAGAGTTACCTCGTCCTTGCCTTCCAGCTTTACAGCGATACCTTTCAGGTTGAGCAGGATTTCAAGAATGTCTTCCTGTACACCTTCTTTGCTGCTGTACTCATGCAGTACCCCGTCAATTTCGACTTCAGTAACTGCACAACCGGGCATAGATGAAAGCAAAATACGACGCAGGGCGTTGCCCAGCGTGTGACCAAAGCCACGCTCAAGTGGCTCAAGAGTCACTTTCGCATGAGTCGGGCTAACTTGCTCGATGTCAACTAGCCGCGGTTTAAGAAAATCTGTTACAGAACCCAGCATTGTGTCCTCTCTTTAGAAGCTAGCTTTACTTGGAGTAAAGCTCGACGATCAGCTGTTCGTTAATGTCGGCAGACAGGTCGGAACGCTCTGGCAGACGCTTGAAAGCACCTTCCATTTTAGCGGCATCAACCTCTACCCAAGTCGGCTTCTCACGCTGACCAGCAACTTCCAGGGAAGCTTTGATACGCGCTTGCTTCTTAGCCTTCTCACGAACGCAGATCACGTCCTCAGGGGAAACCTGGAAAGAAGGAATGTTCACAACGCGACCGTTGACCATGATGGCCTTGTGGCTCACCAGCTGACGAGATTCAGCACGGGTAGCACCGAAGCCCATACGGTAAACGACGTTGTCCAAACGACCTTCCAGCAGCTGCAACAGGTTTTCACCGGTGTTACCCTTTTGACGGGCAGCGTCGCGGTAGTAGTTGCGGAACTGTTTTTCCAATACGCCGTAGATACGACGAACTTTTTGTTTCTCGCGCAGCTGAACACCGTAGTCAGACAGACGCGCTTTACGCGCACCGTGTTGACCAGGAACGGTGTCAATCTTGCACTTAGAATCAATCGCACGAACACCAGACTTCAGGAAGAGGTCGGTGCCCTCACGACGGCTAAGCTTAAGCTTAGGACCGATATATCTTGCCATCTTCTTTCTCCAACAATCCTAGACCAAGTAGCTACAGCGTTACACGCGACGCTTCTTGGGAGGACGACAACCGTTGTGCGGGATCGGAGTCACATCAGTAATGTTAGTGATGCGGAAACCAGCCGCGTTCAGAGCGCGGATGGAAGACTCACGACCGGGCCCCGGACCTTTGACCATGACTTCCAGGTTCTTCACGCCGTATTCTTTGGCGATCTCACCAGCACGCTCAGCAGCTACCTGGGCAGCAAACGGAGTGGACTTACGGGAACCACGGAAACCTGAACCACCGGAGGTAGCCCATGACAGAGCATTGCCCTGACGGTCAGTAATGGTCACGATTGTGTTGTTGAAAGATGCATGAACGTGCGCAATACCGTCGCTCACTTGCTTTTTAACGCGCTTGCGAGCACGAGTCGGAGTTTTAGCCATTTTCTACCTTCCCGTTACTTCTTGATAGCCTTGCGCGGACCCTTACGGGTACGAGCGTTGGTCTTGGTACGTTGACCACGAACAGGCAGGCTACGACGGTGACGCAAACCACGGTAGCAACCCAGATCCATCAAGCGTTTGATGTTCATGGAAATCTGACGACGCAAGTCACCTTCAACGGTGAATTTACCTACTTGCTCGCGCAGACTCTCGATCTGAGCTTCGTCCAAGTCTTTAATTTTCACATTCTCAGCAATACCGGCTGCGGCACAGATGGCCTTGGAGCGGGTACGACCGACGCCATAAATCGCAGTCAACGCAATGACTGCATGCTTATGGTCAGGAATGTTAATGCCAGCGATACGGGCCACTGTTCACTCCTACTTAGCGTAGATAACGACCACCACAAAGCCCGTGAGCGGATACGTGGCGGTCAACCAATACACAACAAAAGTTGGCTGGCTATATTAGCCAGCACAACTATTTGTTGCAAGTACTAACCGTAAAAAATTAGCCTTGGCGCTGTTTATGCTTTGGCTCGCTGCAAATCACACGCACCACACCGTGACGCTTGATGATTTTGCAGTTACGGCAGATTGCCTTAACGGAAGCACGAACTTTCATTGCTTAACTCCGTAACTACGCCGACCTTTAGCGGCCGTAGCCCTTCAGGTTGGCCTTCCTCAGGACGTCACCATATTGATGAGACATCATATGGGTTTGTACCTGAGCCATGAAGTCCATGATAACTACCACGATAATCAGCAGCGAAGTGCCACCGAAGTAGAACTGTACGTTCCAAGCAGTCATCAAGAACTGGGGTACCAGACAGATAAAGGTTATATAGAGCGCACCTGCCAATGTCAGGCGAGTCATAACCTTATCGATGTAACGTGCTGTCTGCTCGCCCGGGCGGATCCCCGGGATAAAGGCTCCACTCTTCTTCAGATTATCTGCTGTCTCGCGGGGGTTGAACACCAGCGCGGTATAGAAGAAGCAGAAGAAGATAATGGCTGCTGCATACAGCATCTCGTAAAGCGGTTGACCCGGCTGCAGGACCATAGAGACCTGTTGCAGGATATCAGCTACTTTACCCTCGCCCTGACCAAACCAAGAGGTAATGGTCCCCGGGAAGAGGATGATACTGGATGCGAAAATCGCAGGAATCACACCGGCCATATTTACTTTCAACGGCAGGTGTGTGCTTTGCGCGGCGAATACCTGGCGGCCTTGTTGACGCTTGGCATAGTTAACGACGATACGACGCTGACCACGCTCCACGAACACCACAAAGTAAGTCACTGCGAAAACAATCAAGCCCAGCAACAACAACAGCAGGATGTGCAATTCCCCTTGACGTGCCTGTTCGGCCGTAGCGCCAATGGCATGCGGCAGACCGGCAACGATACCTGTGAAAATAATCAACGAGATACCATTACCAATCCCACGCTCGGTAATCTGTTCACCCAACCACATCAAAAACATGGTACCGGTGACCAGACTCACAACCGCTGTGAAATAGAAGCCTAAACCCGGATGAGTCACGAGTCCATGCATCATATTCGGCAGACCGGTTGCAATACCAATGGCCTGGAAAGTTCCCAAAACCAGCGTGCCCCAACGGGTATATTGGCTAATCTTGCGACGGCCGGATTCACCTTCTTTCTTGAGTTCAGCAAGAGCGGGGTGAACCACTGTCAGCAGCTGGATAATGATCGACGCCGAAATGTACGGCATGATCCCCAACGCAAGAATAGAAGCACGCGAGAGTGCACCACCACTGAACATGTTGAACATCTCAATGATGGTGCCCTTCTGTTGCTGGAACAACTCGGCCAGTACGGCGGCGTCAATACCAGGAATCGGCACATAAGAGCCTGCACGGAAAACGATAATCGCCCCGAGAACGAAGAGCAGACGGCTCTTCAGTTCACTCAGACCACCCTGTGCTTTAACATCCAATCCTGGTTTCTTAGCCATTGTACTGATTATTCCTCGATTTTACCGCCAGCGGCCTCGATGGCTGCACGTGCACCTTTGGTGACGGACAGACCACGAACGGTCACAGCACGGTCAATGTTGCCAGACAGAACAACTTTAGCGAAAACGATGTTCTTGGTAACAACACCGGCTTGCTTCAGAGTGCTCAGATCGACCACATCACCTTCTACCATGGCGATTTCGTTCAGACGCACTTCAGCTGAAATCAGCGATTTGCGAGAGAAGAAACCGAACTTCGGCAGACGGATTTTCAAAGGCATCTGGCCGCCTTCGAAACCGTTGCGAACTTTGCCGCCACCGGAACGAGAGGTTTGACCTTTAACACCACGACCACCGGTCTTGCCCAGACCAGAACCGATACCACGGCCCGGACGGTGCTTAACGCGCTTGGAACCAGCGGCCGGAGACAGAGTATTCAGACGCATGCTTAGCCCTCCACCTTAACCATGTAATAAACCTGGTTGATCATACCGCGTACGCAAGGAGTATCTTCCAGCTCAACGGTGTGACCAATGCGACGCAGACCCAGACCACGCAGAGTCGCCTTGTGCTTTGGCAGACGGCCGATAGAGCTGCGAGTTTGAGTTACTTTTACAGTGTTAGCCATGTCGCATTACCCCAGAATTTCTTCAACGCGCAGACCACGCTTGGCAGCGATCTGGGCAGGGGATTGACCCTGTACCAGAGCGTCTACAGTTGCGCGAACAACGTTGATTGGGTTGGTGGAACCGTAGGTCTTGGCCAGCACGTTGTGGATACCGGCAACTTCCAGAACAGCACGCATGGCGCCGCCTGCAATGATACCAGTACCTTGAGAGGCCGGCTTCATGAATACGGTGGAGCCAGAGTGAACACCACGCACCGGGTGGTGCAGAGTGCCGTTGTTCAGCTCAACCTTATTCAGGTTACGCTTAGCCTGTTCCATTGCTTTTTGAATAGCAGCCGGAACTTCACGGGCTTTACCGTAACCGTAACCTACACGGCCGTTACCATCACCCACCACGGTCAACGCGGTGAAGGACATGATACGACCACCTTTAACAGTTTTCGAAACGCGGTTTACTGCAATGAGCTTTTCTTGCAGTTCGCCGGCTTGAGATTCGACTTTAGCCATCTTCGACTCCTAGCTTAGAACTGAAGACCAGCGTCACGTGCGGCAGCTGCCAGAGCAGCGATGCGGCCGTGATACTTGAAACCGGAACGATCGAAAGATACGTTCTGAACGCCTTTGGCAATAGCACGCTCAGCGATAGCTTTACCTACAGCGGTAGCAGCATCTGCATTACCGGTGTATTTCAGAGCTTCACTGATGGCTTTCTCTACTGTGGAAGCAGAGGCCAGAACTTCGGAACCGTTGGCTGCAATAACCTGCGCATAGATATGACGCGGGGTACGGTGAACAACCAGACGGGTGGCTCCCAGTTCCTGCATCTTTTTCCGAGCACGAGTAGCACGACGGAGACGAGCTGCTTTCTTGTCCATAGTGTTACCTTACTTCTTCTTAGCTTCTTTAGTACGCACTTGCTCGTTGGCATAGCGTACACCCTTGCCCTTGTAGGGCTCCGGAGCGCGGTAAGCACGGATATCGGCGGCGACTTGGCCAACCAGCTGCTTGTCGACGCCACGCAGAACGATTTCTGTAGCAGTCGGGCATTCAGCGGTCACACCAGCCGGCAGCGCATGCTCTACCGGGTGAGAGAAGCCCAGAGCCAGCGCAACAGCATTGCCCTTGATGGAGGCTTTATAACCTACACCAACCAGCTGCAGCTTGCGCTCGAAGCCTTGGGTAACACCGATTACCATGTTGTTGACCAATGCACGGGCAGTACCGGCCTGAGCGTCAGCACCAGCGATGCTGCCGCGCGGGGCGAACTTGAGTACATTGTCTTCTTTGGTCACTTCTACACCGGCGTGAATAGAGCGAACCAGAGAACCTTTACCACCTTTGATGGTCAGTTCCTGGCCGTTCAGAGTCACCTCTACGCCAGCAGGAATAGTGACGGGTGCCTTAGCAACACGAGACATTTCCTACCTCCTATTAAGCGACGTAGCAGATGATCTCACCGCCCATGCTTGCTTTGCGAGCAGCACGGTCAGTCATCACACCTTTAGACGTGGACACGATAGCAACACCGAGACCGCCCATGACTTTCGGCAGATCAGTAGTGCGCTTGTAAATACGCAGGCCTGGACGGCTTACGCGTTGGATCAGTTCTACAACTGGCTTGCCCTGGAAATATTTCAGTTCAATTTCCAGTTCCGGCTTCACGTCACCAGCTACGGAGTAGCCAGCGATGTAACCTTCTTCTTTCAGCACTTTGGCGATAGCCACTTTCAGCTTGGAAGAAGGCATGGAAACCGCAACTTTGCTCGCCGCCTGACCGTTACGGATGCGGGTCAGCATATCCGCGATCGGATCTTGCATGCTCATAAGTCTAACTCCCGAGATTCGTTACCAAGAAGCCTTCTTCAGGCCCGGAATTTCGCCCTTCATGGCATGCTCACGCACCTTGATGCGAGACAGGCCAAACTTGCGCAGGAAACCGTGCGGACGACCAGTAATATTGCAACGGTTACGCTGGCGGGACGGACTGGAATCACGGGGCAGCTGTTGCAGTTGCAGTACAGCATCCCAACGCGCTTCTTCAGAAGCGTTCATGTCAACGATGATAGCTTTCAGCTCGGCACGCTTGGTCGCGTACTTGGCTACCAGCTTGGCACGCTTTGCTTCGCGCGCTTTCATGGATGTTTTAGCCATAACCCTAACCTTACTTGCGGAATGGGAAGTTAAAGGCAGCCAGCAGAGCACGGCCTTCTTCATCGGTATTCGCGGAAGTGGTGATGGTGATATCCAGACCACGGACGCGATCGACTTTGTCATAGTCGATTTCCGGGAAGATGATCTGCTCACGCACGCCCATGGAGTAGTTACCACGACCGTCGAACGCTTTAGCGTTCAGGCCACGGAAGTCACGGATACGCGGTACGGAGATGCAGATCAGCCGTTCCAGGAACTCCCACATACGCTCGCCACGCAGGGTTACTTTACAACCTATCGGGTAGCCTTCACGAATCTTGAAGCCCGCAACAGATTTGCGAGCTTTGGTGATCAGCGGCTTCTGACCGGAAATGGCAGCCATATCGGCAGCAGCATTTTCCAGCAACTTCTTGTCAGAGATCGCTTCACCAACACCCATGTTCAGGGTGATTTTCTCGATCCGAGGGACTTGCATGATAGTCTTGTAACCGAACTGCTTTGACAGTTCATTTACTACATCGGATTTGTAGTAATCATGCAGTTTCGCCATCGTTAAACTCCAATTACTTCACAAGTTCGCCGGTGGATTTGAAGAAACGGACTTTTTTGCCGTCTTCAATCCGGAAACCAACGCGGTCAGCTTTGCCAGTGGCAGAGTTGAACAGCGCTACGTTTGATACATCGATGGGGGCTTCTTTGGTGACGATACCGCCAGCCTGACCCAGTGCGGGTACCGGCTTCTGGTGTTTCTTCACCTGGTTGATGCCTTCAACGATTACCTTACCTTTTGCAATCAGGACTTGAGTGACTTTGCCACGCTTGCCCTTGTCTTTGCCGGTAAGTACGATCACTTCGTCTTCGCGACGGATTTTAGCTGCCATCGTTCGACTCCTTACAGTACTTCGGGTGCCAGGGACACAATCTTCATGAACTTCTCATTACGCAGTTCACGGGTCACCGGGCCAAAAATACGAGTACCGATTGGCTGTTGGTTGTTGTTAAGCAACACAGCCGCATTGTTGTCGAAACGGATGACAGAGCCGTCCGGACGACGAACGCCTTTACGGGTGCGTACGACCACCGCGTTATACACATCACCTTTCTTCACTTTACCGCGAGGAATAGCTTCCTTGATGGAAACCTTGATGATGTCGCCGATGCCGGCGTAACGGCGGTGCGAGCCACCCAGAACCTTAATACACATTACACTGCGAGCGCCGGAGTTGTCGGCAACACCCAGCATACTTTGCATCTGGATCATCTTAGTGCTCCGCTTTGTTTACTTCTTATCCCTGATGGGATCTGGCTGCCTTCAAAAGGCGCGAAACTATAACACAGGATTTTTAGAAAAGGTAGCCTAAAAAACAAACGGCCCCTGAAAGGGGCCGTTTGGACTACAAAGTACCGATTAGGCCTTTTCTAAGATCGCAACCAGGGTCCAGGACTTGGTCTTGGACAGCGGGCGGCATTCGCGGATTTCCACGAGATCGCCTGCTTTACACTCGTTGGTCTCGTCATGTACGTGCAGCTTGGTAGTGCGCTTGATGATCTTACCGTAGATCGGGTGCTTTACCTTACGCTCGATAGCAACAGTGATGGACTTGTCCATCTTGTCGCTGATTACACGACCTTGCAGAGTACGGATCTTGTCAGTCATTACGCACCTGCCTTCTCAGTCAGTACAGTCTTGATACGTGCGACGTCACGACGCACTTGTTTCAGAGTGTGAGTCTGAGCCAGCTGGCCGGTGGATGCTTGCATGCGCATGTTGAATTGCTCACGCAGCAGGCCCAGCAGCTCCTGGTTCAGTTCTTCGACGCTCTTTTGACGCAGATCTTGGGCTTTCATCACATCACCGTCTTAATTACGAAAGTGGTCTGAACAGACAGCTTAGCTGCGGCCAGGGCGAACGCTTCACGCGCCAGAGCCTCAGGTACACCGTCCATCTCGTACAGAACCTTGCCAGGCTGGATCGGGCAAACCCAGTATTCCACGTTACCCTTACCTTTACCCATACGAACTTCGAGGGGCTTTTCGGTGATGGGCTTGTCCGGGAACACACGGATCCAGATCTTACCTTGACGCTTAACGTGACGGGTCATGGCACGACGGGCTGCTTCGATTTGACGAGCAGTCAGTTGACCACGGGATGTCGCCTTCAGGCCAAAGGTACCGAAGGATACTTCGTTACCAGAGGTGGCCAGACCGCGGTTACGACCTTTGTGGGTCTTGCGGAATTTAGTACGCTTAGGTTGCAACATTTACCGAATCTCCTTACTTAGCAGCGCGGCGCTTGTTGTCACGCTTGGGCTTTGCAGGAGCTTGCTCTTGAGCAGCGGCAGCGTTAACAGCAGCCAGACCGCCCAGAACTTCGCCCTTGAAGATCCAAACTTTAACGCCGATCACACCGTAAGTGGTGTGGGCTTCAGAAGTTGCGTAGTCGATGTCGGCACGCAGGGTGTGCAACGGCACACGACCTTCACGGTACCATTCGGTACGCGCGATTTCAGCGCCGCCCAGACGACCGGAAACTTCCACTTTGATGCCCTTGGCACCCAGGCGCATTGCGTTCTGTACGGCGCGCTTCATAGCACGACGGAACATTACACGACGCTCCAGCTGGGAAGTGATGCTGTCGGCAACGAGTTTGCCATCCAGCTCCGGCTTGCGGACTTCGGAAATGTTGATCTGAGCAGGCACACCAGCAATAGTGGCTACAGCTTTGCGCAGCTTCTCAACGTCTTCGCCTTTCTTACCAATTACAACACCCGGACGAGCGGTGTGAATGGTCACACGGATGCTCTTGGCCGGACGCTCAATGGTGATCTTGGACAAGGACGCATTTTTCAGTTCCTTGGTCAGGAACTGGCGTACTTGAAAATCGCTGTACAGGTTGTCAGCGAAGTCTTTGGTGTTCGCGAACCAGGTAGAATTCCAAGGCTTGGTAATACCCAGGCGAATGCCATTAGGATGTACTTTCTGACCCATTGCTTATCTCCCAGCCTTAGCGTCGGATACCACTACAGTGATGTGAGCGGTACGCTTGAGGATACGATCCGCACGACCTTTGGCACGCGGACGGATGCGCTTCATGGAGGGACCTTCGTCGACCATGATAGTAGCAACACGCAGCGCGTCGATATCGGCGCCTTCGTTGTGCTCAGCGTTTGCAATGGCAGATTCCAGCACTTTCTTAACCAGCACTGCAGCCTTTTTCGGGCTGAAGGTCAGGATATTCAGAGCCTTGTCTACGGACAGACCACGTACTTGATCGGCTACCAGACGAGCTTTCTGGGCAGAAGTACGGGCATAACGGTGTTTAGCGATAGCTTCCATCATTTATCCCTTAGCGCTTCTTAGCCTTCTTATCAGCAGCATGGCCGCGATAAGTACGAGTCGGTGCGAATTCACCCAGTTTGTGACCGATCATTTCTTCGGTAACGAAAACCGGAACGTGCTGACGACCATTATGGACAGCGATGGTCAAACCGATCATGTTCGGGATGATCATTGAACGACGGGACCAGGTTTTAACCGGCTTTTTATCCCCGCTTTCCACCGCTTTCTCTACCTTCTTCAGCAAGTGCAGGTCAATAAATGGACCCTTCTTGAGAGAACGTGGCATGGTGATTCCTCTATGTTAACAATTACTTGTTACGACGACGTACGATGTACTTGTCGGTACGCTTGTTCTTACGGGTCTTGAAGCCTTTAGCCTTCTGGCCCCATGGGGACACAGGCTGCATGCCCTTGTTACGACCCTCACCACCACCGTGCGGGTGATCAACCGGGTTCATCGCCATACCGCGAACGGTCGGACGAATACCACGCCAGCGGTTTGCACCGGCTTTACCCAGTTGACGCAACATGTGCTCGGAGTTACCGACTTCACCGATGGTAGCGCGGCACTCGGCCAGAACTTTACGTACTTCGCCGGAACGCAGACGCAGAGTTACATAGTTACCTTCACGAGCCAGGATCTGGATGAAAGTACCAGCGGAACGAGCCAGCTGGGCACCTTTACCAGGCTTCATCTCTACAGCGTGAACGGTAGAACCAACCGGGATGTTGCGCATCGGCAGGGCGTTACCTACCTTGATGGCAGCATCAGCACCAGAAGCGATCGCGTCACCAGCTTTCAGGCCTTTCGGAGCCAGGATGTAACGACGCTCACCGTCTGCATACAACACCAGAGCGATGTTAGCGGTACGGTTCGGATCGTATTCCAGGCGCTCTACTTTAGCCGGGATACCGTCTTTGTCGCGCTTGAAGTCGACGATACGGTAGTGCTGCTTGTGACCACCACCGATATGACGGGTAGTGATACGGCCGTTGTTGTTACGACCACCGGACTTGCTTTTGCTGTCCAGCAGAGCGGCGAAGGGCTTGCCCTTGTACAGCTCTTGATTGACGATCTTGACGACGTGGCGGCGGCCCGGAGAAGTAGGCTTGCACTTAACGATTGCCATTTTTGAGAACTCCTCTTACTCGGCTGCGCCCATGAAGTCGATGTCCTGACCAGCTTTCAGGGTCACATAAGCCTTTTTCCAATCGGAACGACGGCCTACACGCGCACCTGAGCGCTTGGTCTTACCCTTCATGTTCAGGGTACGGACGGTCTCAACTTCGACCTCGAACAGTTTCGCAACTGCAGCTTTGACTTCCGCCTTGGTAGCGTCGACAGCAATTTTGAACACGATAGTGTTCTGCTTCTCGGCAACCATGGTGCTCTTTTCAGAGATGTGCGGAGCCTTCAGAACTTTCAACAGACGTTCTTCGCGGATCATGCCAGCATCTCCTCGATTTGCTTAACTGCATCAGCAGTCATCAGAATCTTGTCGAAGGCGATCAGGCTGACCGGGTCGATACCGGCAACATCACGCACGTCGACCTTGTACAGGTTGCGAGCAGCCAGGAACAGGTTCTCATCGACTTCAGCAGTCACGATCAGAACGTCAGTCAGTTCCATCTCTTTCAGCTTGGCGATCAGTTCTTTGGTCTTCGGCGCTTCGATGCCGAATTTCTCGACAACGATCAGGCGCTCTTGACGTACCAGCTCGGACAGAATGCTACGGATAGCGCCGCGGTACATCTTCTTGTTTACTTTCTGGCTGTGATCTTGCGGCTTAGCAGCAAAAGTCACACCACCGGAACGCCAGATGGGCGAACGGATGGAGCCAGCACGGGCACGACCAGTACCCTTCTGACGCCACGGCTTTTTGCCGCCACCAGACACTTCAGAGCGAGTCAGCTGCGCACGAGTACCCTGACGGGCACCAGCGGCATATGCAACGACGACCTGGTGAACCAGAGCTTCGTTGAATTCGCGCCCGAAGGTAGTCTCGGAAACTTCAAGAGCGCTCTTGGCGTCTTTCATTACCAATTCCATTACTATCTCCTCAGACGTTACGCTTTGACGGCAGGTTTGACGATCACGTTGCCGTTGGTTGCACCCGGTACTGCGCCTTTGATGAGCAGCAGGTTGCGTTCAGCGTCAACACGAACCAGTTCCAGGTTCTGAGTCGTTACACGCTCAGCACCCATGTGACCAGCCATCTTTTTGCCCTTGAATACACGACCCGGAGTCTGGTTCTGACCGATAGAACCCGGAACGCGGTGAGACAAGGAGTTACCGTGGGTCATATCCTGGGTGCGGAAGTTGTGGCGCTTAACAGTACCAGCAAAGCCTTTACCTTTGGATGTGCCAGTAACGTCTACCAGCTTAACGTCAGCGAGAAGATCTACTTTCAGCTCGCTACCAACAGTGAAAGTTTCACCGTTGTTCAGGCGGAATTCCCACAGACCGCGACCGGCTTCTACACCAGCTTTGGCGAAGTGGCCAGCTTCCGGCTTGGTCACACGGCTGGCTTTTTTGGCGCCAGTGGTAACCTGAATAGCGTTGTAGCCGTCGGTTTCTACAGATTTGACCTGAGTTACACGGTTAGCTTCAACTTCGATAACAGTCACCGGGATAGAAACGCCATCTTCAGTGAAGATGCGAGTCATACCCACTTTGCGACCTACAAGACCGATTGTCATTGTTATCAACCTCTTTCCGTAATTAACCCAGGCTGATCTGGACGTCTACACCAGCTGCCAGATCCAGACGCATCAGGGCGTCTACGGTCTTGTCAGTCGGCTCAACGATGTCTACCAGACGCTTGTGAGTGCGGATCTCGTACTGATCACGCGCATCTTTGTTGACGTGCGGGGAGATCAGGACGGTGAAGCGCTCTTTGCGAGTCGGCAGCGGAATAGGACCGCGAACCTGCGCGCCAGTGCGCTTTGCAGTTTCAACGATTTCCGCAGTGGATTGATCAATCAGGCGATGATCAAAAGCCTTCAGGCGGATACGGATTCTTTGGTTCTGCATTGACAGAGCTCCAATAGATAAAAGAACATAAATCAACACCGCCCGACCGAGATTTCTCCCGCCAGAGGTGTGATTTTTCACGTTTCCTCCCATATCGGGAGGACTGTATGGCTGGTCTCTGCAAGCAGTAAACTCAGCAGCAGACATATCGTCTGGCTTACCTCATGGGTAAGCGGAGGGGATTATACGGATTTTTTCAATTTGCGCAAGATAGGGCGAACAGATTGTGCACAATTTTCTGTGACAGATGGATCTCTGTCACCGCCCCCGAAAAGGCACGTCCATGACAGGAATCACCTCAAGGAATGTCCGGCGTCACGACAAGCTCGCCAATGGGCTGATAGACTGCCGCTTTCTTCCGTTCATGACACGACAGCGATGATCAAAGATCAAAACAAAGCCTACCAGTACGCACTCTGCGCCGTGGCGCTATGGTCCACGGTGGCAACGGCCTTCAAGATTTCCCTCACCTATTTTGCTCCGGTGCAACTGCTGCTGGTTGCGGCGCTGACCTCGACCCTGCTGCTGGGCACCATAGTGCTCAAGCAGGGCAAACTGCCGCTGCTCTGCAGCTATCTGCGCAGCCGCCCGCTCTATTACCTGATGCTGGGGGTGATGAATCCCTTCCTTTATTACCTGCTGCTGTTCAAAGCCTATGATCTGCTGCCGGCCCAGCAGGCGCAGACCCTCAGCTACACCTGGGCTATCACCCTCACGCTGCTCTCGGTGCCGTTCCTCGGCCAGACCCTGCGCCGCCGCGACGGGGTAGCTATCGTGCTGGGCTATTTCGGGGCGCTGGTCATTGCCACCAAGGGGGATGTCTTCGGACTACACTTTGACAATCCCTTGGGGGTCGCGCTGGTGCTGCTCTCGACCCTTATCTGGGCCAGCTACTGGATCCTCAATACCCGCAATCAGGGGGATCCCGTCGTCAGCCTACTGCTTGGTTTCATTATCAGCCTCCCCTTCATCGTGTTCGCCACCTGGCTGCTGGCCGACTTCCAGCTGACCGCATGGCAAGGCTGGCTCGGCGCCATCTATGTCGGGATCATCGAGATGGGGTTTGGCTTCGTGCTCTGGCTGATGGCAATGCGCCACGCCACCAATACGGCGCCCATCAGCAACCTTATCTTCATCTCGCCATTTGCCTCGCTGGTACTGCTCAACCTGCTGGTTGGCGAGGCGATCCATCCTGCCACCCCTATCGGGCTGGGCTTGATCGTAGCCGCACTGCTGATCCAGCAGCTGAGATATGGCAAGCGCTATCGCAAGGCGGCCGCCACCACGCCGGAGAAAGTGGTCTGATAATGCAGAAGGGCGTATCCACCGATACGCCCTTCTCTCAATCCATCCACTCCTGTGGCTGATGTTTCGGCAGCCTCATCTCAACCAGCAAGCCGCCGAGATCCGAACTTCCCAGCCGGATAGTGCCATGGTGCTGGGCGACTATCTTGGCCACGATGGCCAACCCCAGCCCACTGCCGCCAACGGTCCGCGCCACATTACCCTGAGTAAACGGCTTGAGCACCCGGGAGTAGTCCTGCTCCGGAATGCCGGGACCATCATCGGAGAGGCGCAGGCGCACCCAGTGCCCATCGTCCTTGAGCTCGGCATGCAGCCTGCTCGCCCCATAACGCAGCGAGTTGCTCGAAAGGTTGTTCAACACCCGCCGGATGCTGACCGGATTGCAGGCCACCCGCACCGCCTCTTGCGGCAGCGCCAGATCAACTTCCAGTCCCTGCTCCGAGTAGATCAGCAAGGTATCGTGCACCAGCTGGGTCAGGTCGATCGGCTCCAGATCCTGGCCTTCATCCGGGCGGATGTAATCGATGAACTGATCGATGATGGCATTGGACTCATCGATGTCGGCGTTGATGCTCTCCTTGAGGTACTCGTCACCGGAGGACATCATCTCGGTCGCCAGCCGGATGCGGGTCAGCGGCGTGCGCAGATCGTGGGAAACCCCCGCCATCATCAGGTTACGCTCTTCGATCAAGCTCTTGATGGAGTGCGACATGTGGTTGAAGGTGCGGGTCAGTCGCCTTACTTCCCGTGAACCCAGCTCCCCCAGCGCCTCGGGGAAATGGCCTCTGGCTACCGCAACCGCACCCGCCTCAAGATCTTCGAGCGGACGCACCAGCTGCCGGGCAAAGCGCCAGGCCGCAAAGAGGGTGATCACCAGCAATACGCTCAGATAGATGATGAGGGGCTCGATGTCGTCATCTTCAATCTCGGTGAGCGGAATACGCACCCAGATGTCGCTCGCCTGGGGGGGCTGGATCCAGATGATGTAGTGATCCTGGATCTCTACCCGCACCTTGGCCGGGCCGCCCAGTTCACGGCTGATGTTCTCCTCCAGATAGGGGTACGGCTTGGCATCGTTGAAACCATGCTGAGTCGCCTCACTCTGGGTATAGATGTCGGTACCGGTCGTCACGTAAACCAGCGCCTCGGCATCCTCGCTCAGCGCCAACTGTTTGCTATTGACCGGAAAGATCAGCTTGACCTGATTGGCCAGCAAGTGACTGATCTGCTTGACGGTTGGCGCCAGCAGATAGTTATAGAAGGTGACGTAGGAGACCGCTTGATAGACCACCAGCACAGCGGCCAGAAACCAGAGCATGCGCGAGAACATGCTGCCGACCTTTTTCATGCACCGTCACCATCTGGCACGAACACATACCCCAGACCCCAGACGGTCTGCAGATAGCGGGGCTGGGCCGGATCCTGCTCCAGCAGGCGGCGCAGGCGAGAGACCTGCACATCGATGCTGCGTTCGGTGGCGGTATACTCGCGACCACGGGCCAGATTCATCAGCTTGTCGCGGGAGAGCGGTTCGCGCGGATGGCTGACCAGCACTTTCAGCACTGCAAATTCACCGCTGGTCAAGGCCATGGGTTCACCATCCCGACTCAGTTCGCGCGTTGCCAGATTGAGCTGGTAACTGCCAAATGTCACCACTTTCTCGGCGGTAGAGGGCGCCCCCGGCAGCTCGACGGTATGACGGCGCAGCACGGCACGGATCCGTGCCAGCAGCTCGCGCGGGTTGAACGGCTTGGGCAGATAGTCATCGGCCCCCATCTCGAGCCCGACGATGCGGTCCACTTCATCCCCCTTGGCGGTGAGCATCAGCACCGGGATCTGGTTGCCCGCTTCCCGCAGACGGCGGCAGATGGAGAGCCCATCCTCCCCCGGCAACATCAGATCGAGCACCATCAGGCTGAAGTTTTCACGAGTCAGCAAGCGATCGGCTTGCTCGCCATTGGCCACGCCGCGCACCACGAATCCCTGCTCGGTGAGATAGCGTTCCAACAGGGAACGTAATTTCAGGTCATCGTCCACGACCAGGACCTTGTATTGCTGCAGACTCATTGCTTTGCCTCTTCATTCTTTAGCTGCCCCCAATACTAGGGGGGGATATAGCGGGAGCAAAGCACAAATATGTTACCGGTTATTACCCGTCCCGAGAGCGTGACGGCCATCAAGTCACCGCGCTGGCTATCTACTCCCTGAATGGCGCCAGCCGAGCCATCACGATTTCCCTCGACAGCAAGAGGACAAAAGCTAATATTCCCGAGCAGTTAGCGATGAATACCCCTCTTTGACCAGGTCCGCATCACCATGAAGACAAAGCTGATCACCCGCGAAGGCTACAACAAGCTGAAAGAAGAGCTCGATTTCCTCTGGCGTCAGGAGCGCCCCGAGGTAACCAGGAAGGTGGCATGGGCCGCCAGCCTGGGGGATCGCAGCGAAAATGCCGACTACCAGTACAACAAGAAGCGGCTGCGGGAGATCGACCGGCGGGTGCGCTACCTGCGCAAATGCCTCGAAGAGCTGGGGATCGTCGACTATGCCCCCGCGCAGGAGGGCAAGGTGTTCTTCGGCGCCTGGGTCGAGGTGGAAAACGAAGAGGGCGAGACCAAGCGCTTTCGCATCGTCGGCTATGACGAGATCTTCGAGCGCAAGGATTACATCTCCATCGACTCCCCCATGGCCCGCGCCCTGCTCAAGAAAGAGGTCGGCGATGAAGCCATCGTCCGTACGCCAGTTGGTGACGTCTGCTGGTATATCAACGAGATCAGCTACCCCAAATAGCCGGACTGCTTGCCACAGGCACATCCTGAGTCACAGGTGCAATGGCAAGATAGGCACCCTCCCCTGCGACTTATCAGTCTGACGGGTGCAGACCCCGGCGCAGGGTGGCATCCCGTAACACGACCCCATATAGTGCTCACACTTGGCGCCTGATGGCGCGGACTCGACCACAGAGGCCCTCAACAACATCATGATGCAAACCATAGAGAGACAGATTGCCGGTGAGCTCAATGCTCGCCCGGAGCAGGTGCAGGCCGCAGTGCACCTGCTGGATGAAGGCTCGACCGTGCCCTTTATCGCCCGTTACCGTAAAGAGGTGACCGGCGGTCTGGACGACAGCCAGCTACGTACTCTGGAGAGCCGCCTCGGCTATCTGCGTGAACTGGAAGATCGCCGTCAGGTGATCATTCGCTCCATCGAGGAGCAGGGCAAACTGACCCCCGAGCTGGCGCGTGAACTGAACGAGGCCGACAGCAAGACCCGGCTGGAAGATCTCTACCTCCCCTACAAGCCCAAGCGCCGCACCAAGGGGCAGATGGCGATCGAAGCGGGACTGGAGCCACTGGCCAACCGGCTGCTCAGCGACCCGATGCAAGATCCCGAGCAAGCGGCCGCCGCCTTCCTCAATGCAGAACAGGGCATTGCCGACAGCAAGGCCGCCCTCGATGGCGCCCGCTACATCCTGATGGAGCGCTTCGCCGAGCAGGCCGACCTGCTGGAGAAGCTGCGCGACTACCTGTGGCAGAATGCCACCCTGCGCGCCCGCGTGGTAGCAGGCAAGGAGCAGGAAGGGGCCAAGTTCAAGGACTATTTCGAACACGACGAACCACTGCACAAGGCCCCCTCACACCGGGTGCTGGCCATGCTGCGCGGCCGCAATGAGGGGATCCTCAATCTGGCGCTGGTCACCGGTGACGACGAGAGTGCCAGCCCCTGCGAAGGGATCATTGCCCACCACCTCAAGCTCAATCTGCAGAACCGCCCGGCCGACAAATGGCTGCAAGGGGTGGTGAGCTGGACCTGGAAGATCAAGTTGTCGCTTCAGATGGAGACCGAGCTGATCGGCCGTATCCGCGAGTCGGCAGAGGAGGAGGCAATCAAGGTGTTCGCCATGAACCTCAAGGATCTGCTGATGGCGGCCCCGGCCGGCATGCGCTGCACCATGGGGCTGGATCCGGGCATCCGCACCGGGGTCAAGGTTGCCGTGGTGGATGCCACCGGCAAGCTGGTCGATCACGCCACCATCTATCCGTTCGAACCAAAACGCCAGATTGATCAGAGCCTCAAGACCCTGAGCGAGTTGTGCCAGAAGCACAAGGTCGAGCTCATCAGCATCGGCAACGGCACCGCCTCGCGGGAGACCGACCGGCTGGTCAGCGATCTGTTCGAGCGCTACCCCGCCGCCAAGGTGCAGAAGATAGTGGTGAGCGAAGCGGGGGCCTCGGTCTACTCCGCCTCCGAGCTCGCCTCCCAGGAGTTCCCGGATCTCGACGTCTCGATCCGTGGCGCCGTCTCCATCGCCCGCCGCCTGCAAGACCCGTTGGCCGAACTGGTCAAAATCGATCCCAAGAGTATCGGGGTCGGCCAGTATCAGCACGACGTCGGCCAGAGCCAGCTGGCCCGCCGGCTGGATGCCGTGGTTGAGGATTGCGTGAACGCGGTCGGGGTCGATGTGAACACCGCCTCGGTCGCCCTGCTCAACCGGGTTTCCGGCCTCTCCCAGACGTTGGCCCAGAACATCGTCGCCTACCGGGATGAGCACGGCGCCTTCAAGAGCCGTCAGCAGTTGCTGAAAGTGAGCCGACTCGGCCCCAAAGCCTTCGAACAGTGCGCCGGCTTCCTGCGCATTCGCGGCGGCAGCAATCCCCTCGACAGCTCAGCGGTACACCCGGAGTCCTATCCGGTCGTGGAGCGGATCCTCGCCAAGCTGGAGCAGACCGTGGAGAGCCTGCTCGGCAACAGCAGCCTGCTACGCAGCCTGAAACCGGCCGACTACACCGATGAGCAATTCGGCGTGCCCACCGTCACCGACATCATCGGCGAGCTGGACAAGCCGGGCCGCGACCCGCGCCCCGAGTTTAAAACCGCGACCTTCAAGGAAGGGGTGGAGAAGATCAGTGACCTGGTGCCCGAGATGGTACTGGAAGGGGTGGTCACCAACGTCACCAACTTCGGCGCCTTCGTCGATATCGGTGTTCATCAGGACGGGCTGGTGCACATCTCCTCCTTGACCGACCGTTTCGTCAAGGATCCCCGTGAGGTGGTCAAAGCGGGCGACATTGTGCGGGTCAAGGTGCTGGAAGTGGACGCCCCTCGCAAGCGGATCAGCCTCACCATGCGCCTCGACGAGAAAGCGGGGCAACCTTCCCGCAAGCCGGCTGAAGCGCGCAACAGCAGTGCAGGCAACACCAAGCCAAGAAATGAGCCGCGCCAAAGCCCCCCTATGGGTGGTGCCATGGGCAACGCCTTTGCGGCAGCACTATCCAAAGCGAAAAAGTAACGAAACCTTCCGGAACGCCTCTGAATGTAAAAAGCCCCGCAAGGGGCTTTTTTACACGCGAAGCTCAGGATCACTGCATCAGGGCAGCAAGAATGCTCTCGGGCTCTCCATGCTGGGCCAGCACCTCCCGCAGTCGGTTGAATGCCTTGCAGGCCTCTTGCGGATACTTGCCGTAAGAGACGACGCCGGTGTGGCTCCAGCCAGCCGCCAGCATCACTTTCTTCTTGAAACTGGTTCCTTCAGTTCCCCCTCCTCCGATCTGCATCAGAAATTGCTCCATCTGCAGGTGGGGGGGCGGTACACGGGAGAAGGTGGTGAAATCTTCCGCTTTGACTTCATCGAAATGCATGACAGCTCCTGTGAAATTGGAATGGGCCTGATCTTCAGGTTAGTTGCAAAACAGGCAAAGGAGCTGAAAGTTTGGCGAGGGTGATTCAGATATGCAGACTGAGGGACTGGGTCGAGGCCGGGCTGACAGCCTGTTGATAGCGGCCCGCGATGACGCTGTTGCGCTTGTCCATATAGGCACTCAACACACCGCCCGATTTCGCGCTCTGCTCGGCCATCAGCTCTTTGCGTGCCTTGGCCTCACTCACGGCGGCGCTGCGCGCGACGGCCAGATCCTGCGCGGAAGGCTCGGCAGGCGCCAGCGCTGCAGTGCGGATCTGCTGCATCTTGGCGATGGTAGCCGCAGGGTCACCAGGTACGACACTGGTATCGATCTGGACTTCGCCACCCGTTGCATAACGCTTGCCATCGGGCCCTTGCGTAAACTGATAGGTGGGCGAGCTGGCGTACTCTCCACCCGCAGACTGGTGCGCCTGCTCGTGAGTGCGCACCTCCTTGTCACGCTCGACAAGATCCTGAACCTGCTGCTCTTGCCGCTGTTGTTGCTCCTGCTGTTTGGGATCTTGCTGCTTGCGCTGACCCTCTTCGCCAGTTGCCTCAACAAAGCGATTGTCTGGCAGTGTCGTCGGGGCTAATTGCCCGGTTTCACGGCTGTTCTGGGAGGTCTGATTGCTGGAGGCCTGACCGGCTTTGGATTTCTCTTTCTGGGAGCCGACTTCGGATTCGGCAACGGAGGCTTGGCCCGCTCGGGCCTGCGGGATCAGTTCTGCCCGGCGATTATCCGTCCTCGCCGCTTCCACCTGGGGTTGCAGCTGTGTCGGGATAAGGGGAGGCAGACTGACATTGATGTTCATCTCACACCCGGATGTCGATCAGGGTTCCCATCATATCGCTGGCGGTCTGCACTACCTTGGCTGAAGCGCCAGCCTGCTGCTCGGCCACCTTGAGATTGACGAGCTCATCGGTCACTTGCACCTGATCCCCGCTGGGAGTGTTGAGGCGGGCGATCTGATTGGATGCCTTGTCGGCAATCTGCTCGGCTCGCTGAAATCCCTGTACCCCGCTGTTGAAAGCAGAATCAATACGCATGATGTTACTCCTCTGGTCACAGCTTAATTATCCGCCAGACCAGAGGATTAATGAAGCTTGCAGGCTGTTTTTTAGCCAACAAAATCTCGAACGATTTCAATGAATTCGTCAGGGTGGGAGATAAAAGGTGCGTGTGAGGCCTTATTGAGGGTCACGCTGCGGCTGGCAGGGTAGAGATCATCCAGCAGGGGAATGGCAGCCTTGGGCACCAATGAATCCAGTCGGCCATAGATCCGCAACCAGGGCAGAGCCAGCTCCCGCAGCGGTTCGCGCAGGTCAATCTCGGCCAACAGCGTCAGTCCGGCCTCGAGTGCGGCAAACTGGGGCGCCGGGCGCTCGGCCAGCCAGTGGCGCAACTGACGGATATCGTCCCGGGCATGTTCGCTGCCCATTGCCTGGATCGCCAGAAAGCGCTCTATGGTCTGGCGAAAATCCCCCGCCAGCATCTGGTTGAAGCCGGTCAGCACCTTGGGGGCGATCCCCGCCCACTCGTCGCGGGCCATAAAACAAGGGGAGCTGGCTACCGTGATCAGGGAGTGCAACCGAGCGGGATGGGTCAGCGCCAACTGGCTTGCCACCAGACCGCCGAGCGACCAACCAAGCAGATGACACTTCTGCGGCAAGATGGCAGCCACCTGCTCGGCAAGCCAAGGCAGGCTGTAATCCACCTCGTCTGCCAGCGGGCTGTTGCCAAAGCCGGGCAAGTCAACCAGATGAACCCTGTAGTGGGGCGCCAATTGCTGGGCAATGCCGTGCCAGACCGCACCATTCATCCCCCAACCGTGCAACAGCACCAGATCGGGCCCCTGGCCAAACTGCTCTACCGATATGCTCATCTAGACTCAAGATCCCTGTTCATGCTCTTGGGGTCAGCATGTTAAAGCGACTGCTCGCTAAAGCAAGCCCGCTGCTCGGCAACCACGGCGACTGGCAAGGGAGTTGCCTGCTCTGTCATCAGCCTTGTGACAACGAGCCCCTGCTCTGCAGCTGGTGTCGGCAGGCGCTGCACCAGTCACAGCCGAGATGCCACCTCTGCGCCGCACCGCTGGCTGACTATATAGAAGAGAGCATACCGGTCTGTGGTCGCTGCCAGCGCAGACCTCCCCCCTGGGAGCGGTTGCAGGTGATCGGCGACTACCAGGCTCCCTACCCCATGCTGATCCCCCAGCTCAAATATTCCGGCCAGATCCTGCTGGCGCCGCTACTGGCACGCCTCTTGGCCGATCATCTGGATGGCCGCGAGCCGCCGGAGGCGATCATTCCAGTTCCCCTGCACTGGTGGCGGCAGTGGCGGCGCGGGTTCAATCAGGCGGAGGAGATCGCGCACACCCTTGGTGAGCTCACCGGCATTCCCTGCGACAACACCCTGTTGCAGCGCATCAAGGCAACCCCGCAGCAAACAACCCTGAGCGCCGGGCAGCGACGGCGCAATCTGCGCGAGGCATTCCGGATCCGCCCCCACCACTATCGCCATGTCGCCCTGCTCGATGACGTTGTAACCACAGGTGCCACCGCCGGTCAGCTCAGCCATTTACTCCATGAGAGCGGCATCACAAAGGTAGAAGTGTGGGCAATCTGTCGTACCCTGCGGCACAGCAAGTAGCCATCGGCATGCTACCCAAGCATTAATAACCGCGTTATCATGAATACCCTAGTCGTACACTCAGGTTTATGAGGATAGTGATGATCAGCATTTCCGACGCCGCCCAGGCCCATTTCCGTAAACTGCTGGAAAAACAGCCTGATGGCACCAATATCCGGGTGTTTGTGGTCAATCCGGGAACCCAGAATGCCGAGTGTGGCGTATCGTATTGCCCGCCCGATGCCGTGGACCCGGAAGATCAACACCTGCCCTTCAGCGGCTTCGACTGCATGGTCGATCCCCTGAGCGCCCCCTTCCTGGTGGATGCCACCATCGATTTCGTGACCGATCAGATGGGCTCCCAGCTCACCCTGAAGGCACCGAACGCCAAGATGCGTAAAGTGGCCGATGACGCGCCGCTGATCGAGCGCATCGAGTACGTGTTGATGTCCGAAGTGAACCCCATGCTGGCCGGTCACGGTGGCAAGGTCACCCTGGTCGAGCTGACTGAAGACAAACTGGCCATCCTGCAGTTTGGCGGTGGTTGCAACGGTTGCTCCATGGTCGATTACACCCTGAAAGAGGGGATCGAGAAGCAACTGCTGGAGCAGTTCCCGGGTGAGCTCAACGGCGTGAAAGACGCCACCGAGCACCAGCGCGGCGATCACTCCTACTACTGATTTGCGACCCTTGCGCAAAGAAAAGGCCCCGCCATCTGGCGGGGCCTTTTGCATGGGCAATCGGCAGATTACTCGTCCTTCTTGTCTCGCGACAGCAGGGCGATGGCCGCCTCTTTCGGGTTCTTACCCTCGTAGAGCACCTTGAAGATCTGCTCGCAGATGGGCATCTCGACGCCGCAGCGGGCCGCCAGCAGATGCACCTCTTTGGTGTTGCGATATCCCTCCACCACCTGACCGATCTCGGTCATGGCGGTGTTCACATCCTTGCCAGCCCCGAGGGCCAGCCCGAAGCGACGGTTGCGCGACTGGTTGTCGGTACAGGTGAGCACCAGATCCCCGAGCCCCGCCATCCCCATAAAGGTTTTGGCATCGGCACCCAGCGCCGCACCCAGACGCTGCATCTCCACCAGACCCCGGGTGATGAGCGCGGTTCTGGCATTGGCGCCAAACCCGAGCCCGTCGGAGAGACCGGCACCGATGGCGATGACGTTCTTCACCGCCCCACCCAGCTGCAGACCGACGAAGTCCAGATTGGTATAGACCCGGAACGAGCGGCCACAGTGCAGCAGGTGGGAGAGATCGTCGGCGAACTCGTCGTGGGTCGAGGCGACCGAGATTGCGGTCGGCAGACCGGCAGCCAGCTCCTTGGCGAAGGTGGGGCCGGAGATCACCGCCAGCGGTATCTCGTCACCCAGCACTTCACGGGCCACATCCTGCAGCAGACGGCCACTGTCCGGCTCCAGACCCTTGGTGGCCCAGGCGATACGGGTATCGGGGCGCAGGAAGGGTTTGATCCGGGTCAGTACATCACCAAATACATGGCTCGGCACGACCAGCAGCAGCACGGGGGCAGCCTGTACCGCACGTTGCAGATCCGCAGTCAGCTGCAGATCGGCAGGAAAAGGGACATCAGGCAAAAATGCCTTGTTGCAGCGGTCTTGTTCCAGCTCGGCGACATGAGCGGGGTCGTGACCCCACAGCAGGGTCGGATGACCGTTGCGCGCCAGAGAAATGGCAAGGGCGGAGCCATAAGACCCCGCCCCCAAGACCGAGATAGCGATCTGGTCGGCCATTATCAGGCTTCCGCAGTCGCCTGCTGGGCCTGTGCTTGCGCCATGTGCTGGGCAAACAGGGCATCGAAGTTGACCGGTGCCAGGTTCAGCTGCGGGAAGGAACCCTTGCTCACCATGTTGGCCACGGCTTCGCGGGCATACGGGAACAGGATGTTCGGGCAGAAGGCAGCCAGGCAGTGAGCCAGTTGCGGCTCCGGCAGGTTACCGATGGTGAAGATACCGGCTTGCTGTACTTCGCACAGGAAGGCGGTTTCGGTTTCCAGTTTGCAGGTCACGGTCAGGGTCAGCACAACCTCGTACACGTTGTCAGCCAGGATGTTGGTCTTGGTATCCATATCCAGTTTGACGTCCGGCTGCCACTCTTTCTGGAAAATGTGCGGGGTGTTCGGCGCTTCGAAAGAGACATCCTTGGTATAAACACGCTGGATGTGGAATTCCGGTTGTACTTCCTGGTTGTTGATCTCGTCAGCCATTTCGTTTGATTCCTTGTTATAGGGATAAGTGGGCTCAGGCCCTGCTTAAATCAGCGTTTCTTGGTTACCGGCAGATTTTCTGCACGCCATTGGGCCATGCCACCGCCGAGCACATAAACCTGCTTGAAGCCAGCTTTGCTCAGTTGACGACCTGCGCCGCCCGCAGTCATTCCCGACTCGCACACCACTATGATGGGGGCATCTTTATGCTTTTCAACCGGGCCCAGGTTATTGCTCTGGATCTGGGTCAGCGGCAGGTGCTGGGCACCGGCCAGATGGCCCTTGGCGTACTCTTCCTGACTGCGAATATCCACCACGGTGGCGTTTTCACGGTTGATCAGCAGGGTCGCGGTGTGGTTGTTGACGGTTTTTACCGGAGACAAACGGGCACGCACAGTGGTGTAAACCAGGGTGCCAGCCAGACCCAACCAGGCTGCGGTCAGCAGCGGGTTACGGGCCGCAAAATCCAAATACTCTTGCATCTTCTACTATCCAGGGACCAAGACAAGGGCCCGAGTATACATGGGGGTATTGATAAGATCAGCCATCTTGGCGGCAAAGCGCGAGCAGGCTCCCATCCTCATTTGGCAGCGAGCATGGCAGGAAGAGCGTGGCTTGCGGGGCCGCGGGAGCGCCCCTTGGCTATCAGGTGACTATTTCGGCAGATGTAGTAATATTACGCTAGTTTCATTTCCCGCATTTTTTCCAATCCGAGAGGACATAGTCTTATGTCAACAGCTAAGAAACCTTTGGTTCTGGTCATCATGGACGGTTGGGGCTACAGCACCAAGCAAGAGCACAACGCCGTCGCTGCCGCCAAGACTCCCAACCTCGATCGTCTGGCCCGTGACTACACCAGCACCCTGATCTCCGGCTCCGGTCTGGACGTCGGTCTGCCGGATGGCCAGATGGGCAACTCTGAAGTAGGCCACGTCAACATCGGTGCCGGTCGCATCGTCTATCAGGAGCTGACCCGCATCTCCAAAGATATTCAGGACGGCCCCTTCTTCGAGAACGTGGAGATTGCCAAGGCTGTTGACGCTGCCGTGAGCAACGGCAAAGCCGTTCACATCATGGGTCTGATGTCTCCGGGTGGCGTACACAGCCACGAAGAGCACATCATGGGCATGATCGAGATGGCCGCCAAACGTGGCGCCGAGAAGATCTACTTCCACGCCTTCCTGGATGGTCGTGACGTACCGCCGCGCTCAGCCCAGTCCTCCATCGAGCTGTTCGACGCTCTGTTTGCCAAGCTGGGCAAGGGCCGTTTCGCCTCCATGATCGGCCGTTACTTCGCCATGGACCGTGACAACCGCTGGGATCGCGTGCAGCAAGCCTATGACCTGATGACTCAGGGCAAGGGCGAGTTCACCGCCGAGAGCGCCACCGAAGCACTGGCTGCCGCCTATGCTCGCGACGAGAACGACGAGTTCGTCAAGGCCACCCGCATCGGCGAAGCTGCCCCGATGGTTGACGGCGATGCTTTGATTTTCATGAACTTCCGTGCCGACCGTGCCCGTGAAATCACCCGTGCCTTCGTTGACACCGACTTCACCGGCTTCGCCCGTGCCGTTGAGCCGAAGCTGAACTTCGTGATGCTGACCGAATACGCGGCCGACATCAAAACTGCCTGTGCCTACCCGCCGACCGCTCTGGTCAACACCCTGGGTGAGTGGCTGGCCAAGCAGGGCAAGACCCAGCTGCGCATCTCCGAAACCGAGAAGTATGCTCACGTCACCTTCTTCTTCAACGGTGGCGAAGAGGCCTGCTTCACTGGCGAAGATCGCGAAATCGTCGCCAGCCCGAAAGTGGCCACCTACGACCTGCAGCCGGAGATGAGCTCCGAAGAGCTGACCGACAAGCTGGTCGGCGCCATCAAGAGCGGCAAGTACGACGTCATCATCTGTAACTACCCGAATGGCGACATGGTTGGTCACACCGGTGTGTTCGATGCTGCCGTCAAAGCCTGTGAAGCCGTTGACCACTGCATCGGTCGCGTCACCGACGCCCTGGCCGAAGTGGGTGGCGAGTGCCTGATCACTGCCGACCACGGCAACGCCGAGAAGATGATGGACGAAGAGACTGGTCAGGCTCACACCGCCCACACCAATCTGCCGGTTCCGCTCATCTATTTCGGTCGCAAAGCCGAGGTTGCTGAAGGTGGCAAACTGTCCGATCTGGCCCCCACCATGCTGACCCTGATGGGTCTGCCGGTGCCGCCGGAAATGACTGGCAAGCCCCTGATGATTCTGAAATAATCCTTCCCCATGCGGGGATGCGAAGTTATTTCACCAAAAACCAGTCGCGTCGGCCTGTTGGCCGGCGCGCTGTTTTTTTGCCTGTCGTTTGGCGCCAGCAAACCGGTTTTGGCCGCCAATCAGCAGCTGGGCGCCATGCAGTCCCAGATCAAGGAACAACAACAGACCATCAAGCTCAGCAAGCAGGAGCTGGCCAAGCTCAACGTCCAGCTCAAAGCTGACGAGCAGGCCATCTCGGCCGCTGCCGCCAAGCTTGATGAGACCAGGCAACAGCTCAAGCAGAACCAACAGAAGCTGGCGACCCTGCAAAAAGACAAGCTGGCGCTGGAAGTTCAAGCCAAACATCAAAAGCAGTTGCTGGCCAAGCAGGCGGAGAGCGCCTTTCAGGCAGGCAACCACGATTACCTCAAACTGCTGCTCAATCAGCAGGATCCGGCCAAACTGAGCCGCTCTCTGGACTACTACGACTACCTCAACAAGGCCCGTATCGAGGCCATCGATGCCCTGCGCGCCACCCGCGACAAGCTGGCGAAAAACCAGCAGGCTACCAAAGAGACCGAAACCAGACTGCAGACCCTGCTTGCCGAACAGCAGGAGCATCACCAGACCCTGCTGACCAGCCAGCAGAGCCGGGCCAAGGTACGCAACCAGTTGCAGCAGTCGGTACAGGATGACGAGCAGAAGCTCACCAAGCTGGTCAAGGCAGAGAAGGCGCTCAAGGCCCGACTGGAAGAGCTTCGCCGCCAGCGGGAAGAGAAGGAGCGCCGTGAACGGGCCGAGCGGGAGCGACTTGCCAAGATCAAGGCCGAGCAAGAACGCCAGCGACGGCTGGAAGCACAACGTCTGGCCGCGGAGCAGAAGCGACTCGCAGAGCAACAACGTATTGCAGCCCAGAAACGGCAGGTTGACGAACAGCAACGGCTCACAGCCCAGCAGCAGAGAGTCACCGAGCAGCAGGAGAGGGTCGCCGAGCAGCAGGCAGCGGCACGCAAGAGTGCCCAGGCGAGCAGCAACGGTTACAGCGGCCTTAAGACCAATGGCAGCCTGCGCTGGCCGGTACAGGGGCCGATCCTCATCGCCTACGGTTCGCCGCGCACCGCCGAGCTCAAGTGGAAAGGCACCCTGATCGGCGCCAGCGAGGGAACCCAGGTCAAGGCGGTCGCGCCGGGGCAGGTGGTCTACGCCGACTGGCTCGACGGCTTCGGCATGCTGTTGGTGATCGACCACGGTAAAGGCTATATGAGCCTCTACGGCCACAATCAGTCGCTGCTGCGACAGGTTGGCCAGAATGTGGAACAGGGTGAACCGGTGGCACTGGTCGGTGACAGCGGCGGTCAGGACAGACCGGGCCTCTACTTCGAAATTCGCTATCAGGGCGAGGCGATCAACCCGACCAAATGGCTAGCCAAGGGTTGAGTTAACCCGGCCGACAAGCGCGTCACACGCTCACGAGCAAAAGCCTGCATCACGCAGGCTTTTGTCATTTCAGGAGCATAGCCCCCCACAGTCGGTCCCATTTGATGAAAAATTACCTAATTTTTCGCTCGACTCAGGGGAAAACAACCAGACCGATCTGCTCCAGCAAGGTCTGCTGCTGATCCTCGTTGATCTGTACTCCCTGCAGATCAACCCGCCGCAGATCCAGCCCCGGCAGATCGCACTGGCGCAGATCGCAGCCCTGCAGCTTGAAGCTGGTCCAGTCAATCTGGCCAAACTCGGAGCCGCTGAGATCGGAACCCGCCAGCGAGGCACCGAACAGGTTGGTCCCCTGCCAACGGTTTCCGGTCAGCTCGCACTTCTCCAGCAGGCAACCCTCGAAGCTGGCGTAACTGAAGTTGTTGCCAGTCAGATGGGCCTCGCAGAAGTAACTTTTGGCGGTGATCTGGTTGGCGAAGCTGGCGTGTCCGAAATTGATACCGACCGCCTGACAGTCACGCAGCTCCAACCCCAGACACTGGCTGCGGCTGCAATCAGCCATGGTGAGATCGCAGCGCAGAAAGCTAGCCTCGCGCAGATCGCAACCCTGCAACAGGCAGCCCCGTTCACTCTCCCGATCGTAGAAGCTGCAGTCAATGAAACGGCTATCGCTCAGATCCAGCCAGGAGAAGTTGCAGCCGATAAAGCGGCACTCCGAGAACTGCTCCCCCTCCACATCCTGTTGCTCGAACCGGACATCCACAAACTGCTTGCCTCTGATCATCGGAAAACTCCTGCAAAAACGGCTTCATATGCTGACTTTATCCGCCAAAAACGGTAATGTTACATGTAACATCCACGCTGGACACCCCTATGAGCCCCACCCGCAAGCGCCGCCCCACCCTGCAAGATATCGCCGACCAGACCGGCGTGACCAAGATGACTGTCAGCCGCTATCTGCGCGACCCGCAGACCGTGGCGGAGGGGACCCGCGAGCGGATCGCGGCTGTGGTGGAAGAGCTGGGTTATATCCCCAACCGGGCGCCGGATATTCTCTCCAACGCGACCAGCAAGGCGATCGGCATCCTGATCCCCTCCCTCTCCAACCAGGTCTTTTCGGCGGTGATCCACGGCATCGAGTCGGTGACCCGACCGGCAGGTTACCAGACCTTGCTGGCCCACTACGGCTACAGCCCGGAGAGAGAGGAAGAGCAGGTGGCCTCCCTGCTCTCCTACAACGTTGATGGCCTCATTCTCTCCGACTGCCAGCATACCGAGCGCACCCGCAAGATGATCGCCACCGCAGGCATTCCGGTGGTGGAGACCATGGACCTGCCCGATGATCCCATCGACATGGTGGTCGGCATGGACCACAAGGCGGCAGCTCGGGCCATGGTAACAGAGATGCTGCGTCGGGGCCGACGCAAGGTGGTCTATCTGGGGGCGCGACTCGACGTGCGCACCCGGCTGCGGATGGAGGGGTACTATCAGGCGATGGAAGCGTTCGGCCTCACCGGCCAGCATCTGCTGACCGAGCAATCCTCCACCTTTACCCTCGGCGGTGAGCTACTGGATCAGGCACTGGTGCGCTATCCCGACCTCGACGGCCTGTTCTGTACCAACGATGACCTGGCGGTCGGTGCTCTGTTGCAGTGTCAAGCCAAGTGGATCCCGGTGCCCCAGCAGATCGCCATCGCTGGCAGCCACTCTCTCGACATCGGTCATGCCATGACCCCCAAACTGGCCAGCATCGTCACCCCGCGGGAGGGGATCGGCCGGGAAGCCGCCGCCATGCTGCTCGCTCGCCTCAGCGGCCAGCCACTGGCCGAGCGCTGCAAGGATATGGGCTTCTCCCTTTATGAGGGTGAAAGTCTTGGCTAAGGGTCATCCCCCGCTGACACGCCAGAACAACAGAGGCCACCCGAAGGTGGCCTCTCAGATTGCTGAAGAACCCCCTCTTTTTCAAAGAGGGGGTTCTTTTTTAGCTCGGCACCAGGGGGCCACTCACTGACTGACAAGCCGCCATATTGGCCATCTTCGCCACGAAAAAGGCATCAAAGACCGCGCTATCGCCCCAAAAAGCCCCTCTGGTGAAGGTGTGGGCGAATTCGGGCCCTTACTTCCCTTCCTGCTTTGCACCAACGCTATCTTCTTCATGTTCTGGCATGCAGCCGCCAGCAGCCCCTGCATCTGCACCTTGGCCAACCCCCGATAACGGGCATATCGGTGCCCGTGATGCTGTTTCGCATCTGCAAAACTGCGCTCCACCGTCTCTTGTCGCCCCTTGTAAATCTGTTTGCCCACTTCGCTCAGCCGGTTCTGGGCTATCCGCTCCCTGTCTTCCTGCCAGACATGTCGGCTCAGCTGTTTGATGCCTGTTTTACTCTTGGTGCATTGTGCCCGCAGTGGGCACTCCCGGCACTTGTCCGGGTCACTGGCGTAGAGCCGATACCCTTCCCGTTGGTGGTCTGGTAGCGCAAGATTTCGTTTTGCGGGCAGTGGTAGCAGTCTTCCTGCGCATCGTAGCGATATTCACGTTTGGCCAGCATGCCCTTCCTTTTGGCTATGTCCCAATTACGTGTTGAAAGGCTAAGCTTGAAGTAGGCCATCACCTTGAGGTCTACCATCATGGATACCCCAGCCTTTCA
>NZ_JBSTYP010000054.1:0-32062 GCF_054052405.1 Aeromonas aquatilis
TGGTGAATAGTGTTCTCTCGATTTCATTCAATACCCCCGATTGTCTCATCGTAACAATCGGGACTGTCTGTGAAAATCAGGATACCTCAATTCTTGGCCTCTCCAGCTCGGAAGACAAAACGCTTTCGGCCCGATTTATCAAGCTGGGGGCAAATGACTTTTTGAGCAAACCCTTCACCCCCGAAGAGCTCTATTGCCGGGTTGGCCATAATCTGGAGACGCTGGAGCTGATGGATACCATTCGTGATACCGCCAACCGTGACTATCTGACCAATCTCTACAACCGCCGCTTTCTGTTCGAACACGGCAACAAATGGCTGCAAGAACAGCCTACGCTGACGGCCTGTTTACTCGATATCGATCACTTCAAACGAGTCAATGACCAGCATGGGCATCACATTGGCGACACAGTACTTAAACTGGTCGCAGGGAAGTTAAAGGATTACTTCAAGGAAGAGTTGGTGGCCAGACTCGGCGGAGAAGAGTTTTGTATTCTCAGTAAACAACCAAGTTTCTCATGCCTGCTTGAGCGACTAGACCAGTTTAGAGTAGCAATATCACAGGAAGAGATCAGGGTAGACAATACTGTCTTTTCGATAACCATAAGTTTTGGTATCACCAACACCCCATCGAATGAGCTAGGTAACCTACTCAACGATGCAGACCAACTGCTCTATCAAGCCAAGCATGCTGGCCGCAACTGCATCATGCAACATGAGCATCAATAGGTTTTATCCACCCGCACCCCATCATCGAAATAGAGAATACGCACCTTGTCCCCATTGGCAAAGACCATGGCGGGATCATAATCCTGGATCACGTTGATAAGGGCATTTTGCTCGTTGCGGATCAGCAGCTCCACCAGCTTGTTTTCCACCACGGTGCCTTCTGACTGATATTGCTGCGCGGCGGCAGCTCCCGCCAGTGCCCCGACGGCGGTAGCAATTTCACGGCCATGTCCGCCGCCAAACTGGTTGCCAAGCAGGCCGCCCAGCACGGCTCCGCCCAGCGTCTTCCAGCCAGAGTGCTCGGACTCCAGGATCTGACGCTGAGTTATATTGCGCACCGTTTCGACCTGGCCAAACACCACCTGATTGACCGGCCGCGCGGTATTGCGCTGGTAGACTTCCGCCCCGGCGGGCGCCGTGACAAAGCAGAGCAAGCTGGATACTATCAGGATAATGGCCTTCATCTATGAACCTCGTTGCCTTATGTCTCGCTATCTTACCCAACTGGATGATGAGCTTTGCTGGTTTCCCGACCCCGGCCATGCGCTGGAAGAGCCCAACGGCTTGCTGGCGATCGGCGGAGATCTCTCCCCGGCCAGATTGCTGGCAGCTTACCACAAGGGGATCTTCCCGTGGAATGAACCCCACCAGCCGACCCTGTGGTGGTCACCGGATCCGCGCGGAGTGATCCGTCCCGACCAACTCCATGTGGGGCGGACACTGCAGAAGATTATCCGCCGAACCCCATTCGATATTTCCGTCAATCGCGCCTTTAATGAAGTCATCACCGCTTGCGCCGCCCCTCGTCGCACCGCTGATGGCACCTGGATCAGCCAACCCATGATCGACGCCTACCAGCAGTTGCACCGGCTGGGTCATGCCCACTCTATCGAGATCTGGCAGGAGGGAGAGTTGCAAGCGGGACTGTATGGCCTCTCTATCGGCCGACTGTTTTGCGGTGAGTCCATGTTCAGCCGGATTGATAACGGCGCCAAACTTGCCATGGTGGCACTCTGTCGCCACTTCGCCCGCCATCGCGGCGCCCTCATCGATTGCCAGATGCAAAACCCGTTTCTGGCGACCCTGGGTATCGAGGAGTGGCCAAGGGCCCGTTTTCTGGCCGAGCTGGCGCGCCTTGGCCATCAACCACTGTTGGCTTCCTGCTGGCAAGAGGGGGAGATCAGCCTATGACTGAAGAAGTGATCCTTAAAGTAGGGCTGACTCCCAAGCATCCCTGCAGTTATCTGGACCATGAACAGGAGCAGTTGCTGGTGCTGATGGATCACAATCTGCTCAACGCCAACGGTTACGAGCGATTGTTGACTGCCGGTTTTCGCCGCAGTGGCAACGACATCTATCGCCCCCACTGCCCGGCGTGCAGTGCCTGTCAGTCCCTTCGTATTCACAGTGAGCACTTTCGTGCCAGCCGCGGCCAGAAGCGGATCCGCCAGCTCAACAGGGATATCGAGATCGTCCTGAGCTACGATGACAAGCCAGAGTATTACCTGCTCTACGAACGCTATATCCGAGAACGCCATCACGATGGCAGCATGTATCCCCCCAACCGCAGCCAGTATCGCGGGTTTCTTCATTGTGACTGGATGCCGCCGCTCTACCTGGAGATGCGCAAGGAGGGCCGCCTGATCGGTGTCGCCACCACCGACCTGCTGCCCCACTCCCTGAGCGCCATGTACACCTTCTTCGATCCGGACTATGCCGATCGCTCCTTAGGCACTTTTGCCATCCTCTGCCAGCTCGATCTGGCCAGACGTACCGGACGAAGCTGGCTCTATCTTGGCTATCTGGTGGAGGCGTGCCGCAAGATGAATTACAAGCGCAATTACCTCCCCCATGAGCTGTTAATTCAAGGGGAATGGAAAAATATCGACACCAAGCCCGAGTAAACTTTACACATAGCCTTAAATCCGGCATGATCCAGCGGTTTTTTGTTGTGGCTTATCAAGAGGATTCAATGGCTAAAGAAGACAGTATTGAGATGCAGGGCACTATTCTCGAAACCCTGCCCAATACCATGTTCCGTGTGGAACTGGAGAATGGTCACGTGGTTATCGCTCATATTTCAGGCAAGATGCGCAAAAACTACATTCGTATCCTGACTGGAGACAAAGTAACGGTAGCACTGACTCCCTACGATCTCTCCAAGGGACGTATTGTTTTCCGCTCTCGCTAAGCCAGGAATTCAGCAAAAAACCCCAACCTGTCGGTTGGGGTTTTTTGTCGTTTTCTGATCACTGACGCTTAGTGGGAAACAGCTTCAACATTGACCTGAAAATCAAAGCTGAGGCTGTCATTTACCAACTCAACCTTCACAATCCCCCCGTCAACCAGTGAACCAAACAGGATCTCGTTGGCCAGGGGTTTCTTGAGGTGTTCCTGGATCACCCGACCCATCGGTCTGGCACCCATGGCTCTGTCATATCCCTTCTCTGCCAACCAGTGGCGGGCACGCTCTGACACCTCGAGAGAAACTCCCTTCGCATCCAGTTGAACCTGCAATTCGACAATAAACTTGTCGACCACCTGATGAATCACCGTCATATCGAGATGGTTGAACCAGATGGTGTGATCAAGCCGGTTACGAAACTCCGGACTGAACGTCTTGTTGATCACCGCCATGGCATCGTGGCTCAAATCCTGTTGCTGGAAGCCAATCGACTTGCGCTGGGTCTCCTGCACACCGGCGTTGGTAGTCATCACCAAAATCACATTACGGAAATCTGCCTTGCGCCCGTTGTTATCGGTCAGGGTACCATTGTCCATCACCTGCAACAGCAGGTTGAACACATCCGGGTGAGCCTTCTCAATCTCGTCGAGCAACACCACCGAGTGGGGATGCTTGATCACCGCATCGGTCAGCAAACCACCCTGTTCAAAACCGACGTAGCCGGGAGGCGCGCCAATCAGGCGAGATACGGTATGGCGTTCCATGTATTCGGACATATCAAAGCGCAGCATCTCGACACCCAATGCCTTGCCCAACTGCTGGGTCACCTCTGTTTTACCAACACCGGTAGGACCGGCAAACAGGAAGCAACCAACCGGTCGACGCTCGTTACCCAAACCTGAACGAGAGAGGCGAATCGCATCGGTCAGCACCTCGATGGCTTTATCCTGACCAAAGACCACCATCTTCAGATTGCGTTCCAAGTTCTTCAGTACTTCTTTATCTGAAGAGGAGACCGATTTTTCCGGAATGCGGGCGATCTTGGCCACAATGGACTCAATTTCCTGCACATTGATCACTTTCTTGCGCTTGCTCGCCGGCAGCAACCGTTGACCGGCGCCCGCCTCGTCGATCACGTCGATCGCCTTGTCGGGCAAGTGACGATCATTGATGTACTTGGCAGAGAGCTCGGCAGCTGCACGGATCGCCTTGGCGGTATAGCGCACGCCGTGGTGAGCCTCATAACGACTCTTGAGCCCCATCAGGATGCGAGTGGTGTCATCGATAGTCGGCTCGACAATATCGATCTTCTGGAAGCGACGGGCCAACGCTCGGTCTTTCTCGAAGATCTGGGCGTACTCCTGATAAGTAGTGGATCCCACGCAACGGAGCAAACCATTGGAGAGCAGCGGCTTGATTAGGTTGGCTGCATCGAGCTGACCACCGGATGCCGCACCGGCACCGATGATGGTATGGATCTCGTCGATAAAGAGGATGGCCCCTTCCTGACGCTCAATTTGCTTGAGCAGTACCTTGAGGCGCTTCTCGAAATCACCACGGTATTTGGTACCCGCCAGCAGAGACCCCATATCCAGCGAATAGATGGTACTGCCCGCAATCACCTCGGGGACATCCCCCTTGACGATGCGATAGGCCAGACCTTCGGCAATGGCGGTTTTACCCACGCCCGCTTCACCCACCAGCAACGGGTTGTTCTTGCGACGACGGCAGAGCACCTGAATGGTACGATTAAGCTCCTGATCACGACCGATGAGCGGATCGATGCGCCCTTCCAGCACCAGCTGGTTCAGGTTGGTGGCAAAGCTCTCTATCTGGGCGGCCGAAACATCATCATCAGACTCGGGATTGTTATTGCTACCGAGATCAGGCTTGCTGTCCTTGCGCACCCCGTGGGAGAGGAAATTGACGACGTCGAGACGGCTGATCTCGGCTTTTTTCAGGAAATAGGCAGCTTGTGACTCCTGCTCACTGAAGATAGCGACCAGCACGTTGGCGCCGCTGACTTCGGTATTGCCGGAGGATTGCACATGGAAGACGGCACGCTGCAACACGCGCTGGAAGCCCAGTGTCGGCTGGGTTTCACGATCTTCATCGTCGCGCGGTATGAGCGGAGTAGTTTGGGTGATGAATGCGCGGATCTCCTTGCGCATCTGCTCGACATCGGCACCACAGGAGCTCAGCGCCTCATGGGCTGAACTGTTATCCAGAAGGGCTAACAACAGGTGCTCGACGGTCATGAATTCGTGGCGGTCGTCACGGGCCAGTTTGAAAGCCTCGTTCAGCGTCTTTTCTAGATCTTTATTCAACATAGGCACCTCCCCTAGTACAGCTACAATGTGGTGTCACACTCGCCATCAAGTCATCAGATTCAAGCCTTTTCCATAGTACAGAGCAGTGGATGTTCGTTGTTACGTGCATAGGTGTTGACCTGGACAACCTTGGTTTCGGCGATCTCTGCGGTAAACATGCCGCAGACACCCTTACCACTATAATGCACACTCAGCATGACCTGAGTCGCCTTGTCCAAATCCATACCAAAGAACTTTTGCAGCACCTCCACCACAAACTCCATGGGCGTGTAGTCATCGTTGTTCAACACAACCTTATACATGGGTGGCGGCTGCAGCTTTGTTTTCTCTGCTTCTGCAATCTCTTCATTAGCAAAGAGTTCTTTCTGCTTGCTCATAATCGCGCTTTGGTACCTCTAGATTACTACCGTCTAACACAAGGTTGTCAATAGACTTGTTAACCAGATCACATCAGCTGTTAACAACTTCTTGACTCGCTCAAAAGTTAGACTAGATTGGTTACTTGCTAATCTGTGCCCGTCTGCTATGGGCCCATGTCCCTAGTTATAAAGGGCTGGCGCAGGTTACTCAACGACTTCTGGGTAATCAATAAAAGGATGTAGAAGTATGGCAACCGGCACAGTTAAGTGGTTTAACAACGCAAAAGGATTTGGGTTTATCTGTCCGGAAGGGGGCGGTGAGGATATCTTCGCTCACTACTCCACTATTCAAATGGAGGGCTACAAGACCCTGAAAGCGGGTCAAGCTGTCAATTTTGAACTGCAACAGGGGCCGAAAGGAAATCATGCCTCTGTGATTGTGCCAAACGAAGCACAAAATATGTAAATAACACCCGTTGGATAAATAAAAAACCGGTTCCTCTCTGAGCAACCGGTTTTTTATTGTCAGATTTCTGGCGAACCCTGCCTCCTCACGGGATCACAGGGTTATCACCAACCATAATCAGTCGTGATATTCACTGCAGGCGATCAGGGTATTTTCCATCAGGCTGGCGACCGTCATCGGGCCCACGCCACCGGGTACCGGGGTAATGAAGGAGGCATGGCTGCGCGCCGTCTCAAACTCCACATCACCGACCAGCGAGCCATCAGCCAGACGGTTGATGCCCACATCGATCACCAGTGCCCCCGGTTTGATCCACTCCCCAGGGATGAAGTTTGGCTTGCCGACTGCGACAACCAGCAGATCGGCACGGCGTACCTGATCTTCCAGATCCCGGGTAAAGCGGTGACAGGTAGTCGTCGTGCAGCCCGCCAGCAACAATTCGAGGGTCATGGGACGCCCCACTATGTTGGACGCGCCCACCACGACCGCATGCAGACCATGCGTCTTCACGCCGGTGGTCTCGATCAACGTCATGATCCCTTTCGGGGTGCAGGGGCGCAGCGCCGGAATACGCTGGGCCAGACGACCTACGTTATACGGGTGGAATCCATCTACATCCTTGTCAGGCTGGATCCGCTCCAGCACCTGAGTGGTATCAAAGTGATCCGGCAACGGCAGCTGAACCAGAATGCCATCTACGTGGCTATCCGCATTCAACTGGTCGATCAGCGCCAGCAGCTCTTCCTGACTGGCGGTTGCACTCAGATCATAGGAGCGGGAGAGAAAACCCACCTCCTCGCACGCCCGACGTTTGCTGCCGACATAGACCTGAGAGGCGGGATCCGCCCCCACCAGAATGACTGCCAGCCCTGGAGCCCGTTTCCCTGCCGCCAACCGCTGTTGGACTTGCGCCGCGACCTGGCTGCGAATCGTTTGCGCAACCTGTTTTCCATCTATGATTTTGGCAGACATCGTTCTCCACTCACCATGTGTTCAACTGCCGCGCATTGTCGCATTTTTTTAGCCGGGATGTTAGCGGCAGACGCACGCCAGACCTGTAGCGGGCAATAAGTAGGCACTTGAATTTACTGGGGGAAAAAGTCGTTGACGCTGGCCCTTACGCTTGGCTATGATGCCCGCCCGTTGCCCAGTACGACTCATGTCGATATGCTGGTCAGGGATTTTCGGTGATTAGCGCAGTCCGGTAGCGCATCTGGTTTGGGACCAGAGGGTCAAAGGTTCGAATCCTTTATCACCGACCATGTTCATCGACTCGTCCTTAAGACGTGTTGATACAAAGCGCCCTTAGCTCAGTTGGATAGTAGCAAAACTAACCCCCAAAGTGTTACCACATTTTGAAAAGGCTAGAGCAGACAAGGGCTGGAGAGATGGTAAGGTTACCTAGTAAAGCCTTGTTGTTACTCCTAACTAAAAAGAGTTACCATTTTGCATAGCTCTTGAAGTGTTATTGATTTGTAAAAATTTGTCCCGTTAGCTCAGTTGGATAGAGCATCCGCCTTTAAGTTATTAGGAGCCTGTACAGGGAAACCTATACAGTGGAGAGGGTGAATTCAAGGAAGCCTCAGCGCGTCATGGCGGTGGTAATCTTGAGCCAAGCTCTACAAGCGTGTAGAGAAGGTGCAGAGACTAGATGGTGCAATGCGATCTCATTGCGGAATACATCATTAGCGCCCTCCACCCAAACAGATAATGCTGTGGGTGAAGATATAGTCCAGACCACAAACACTCTCGGGTGGCAGTGAAAGCTGTAGTGGTAAGCTAAGCGGACGGTCGCAGGTTCGAATCCTGCACGGGACACCATTTTCAGAAATAAAAAAGCCAGCATTAGCTGGCTTTTTTATTTCTACAATACCTCACTTAAAGGCATTCATCCCCTCCCCCATTGGACAGCTAATAAATAACTAGCTTATTGGTCTTTGGATGAGTATGCCCTCATTACCTCCTCCACGGCAGCCAACCTACCTCGTAAGAAACGAAACTCCTGACAGGTGTGCCTGAGCACATTATCAATGGTTGTCTCTAGCGCGGGGAAATCTGTTCGTAGCTCACAATATTCGGCGAATGTAGCCTGGTATTCCTGGAGCTCAAATCGATAAGAGCGTGCCCTCGCCTCCAGCACCTTGATCCCTTCATTTCTCACTGCCACGACTGCCTTTTGCTCGACCTGAGTCACTGGAATCACTGGGCCAAGTAGATCCTCCCGAAAGGTGACCTCATCAAACAGCTGCGCTTTGACGTAATTTGGGCGAAACCATTTATTGCCAACACTGCGCCTATTCAAAAGACCCATACCGACCAACTTGTTCAGATGGCGGTATATGAGTCCATAGTATTTATGTTTTGATGGGCGCTTGAACTTGTCACCAAATACCGCGATTACGCACTCCTGTGCAGTGAAATCGTTCAGCTGTAACCGAATTAGTGCAGTGTAGAGTACGGTTGGAAGCCACACAGTTTGGGAGCCCATAGGTAACCCTCAGTCTCGAAAGACAACAATTAGTAGGAATCAAAATTAGGGTGGGGATTATAGTCCTCATCATTGGGTCAGACAACCTGAGAAATAATAGTAAGATCCTACGATGTTACTCATTGGCCCCATTGGGGCCATGGTTAAAGGCGGTAATATTTTTCGGGAAATTAATTGTCTTCCTAAACATAAATATATTTGCATGCTAATTTGCTTATGTCTTTCTCTCTATCATGTGGGTACAGGTCTCGATAAACAGAGGCTGCCAAGTCAGAAACTTCCTTGCTAAGAATCTCAAGAGCATCATCTTTTTCAACATTATTGAAAATAGACTGAACCTCATCTGGAGATTTTAGTGAATCTCTGAGAGTTTTATCATCCTTTAACTTTTGCAGCCAGAGATCAAGCTTGTGAAGAAGTAGCAGGGGGAAATATTCAGGACATGTCAGTTGAGCATCCATGTGATACGCAATGCTAGTTAAGTCAAAGCTTGTAAGCTTCTTGGCTACTTTCTTTTTATAATCTGGCATATCGGCCACAATATTCTTCATTAACCGAACGACTTTCTTAAGGTTTCCTCCATGAATAGAGTCCTTATCATCAACTTTCTTAATGTGAAGGAAAGGTTTGTTTTCTATGAACTCATGTTTTTCTTTATCGTATATTCTGACGCATCGGTCATGCTGTTTGCCTGAGCGCTGATAATCATGAGAGTCATGCCAACAGCTTGGCACAATATCAATCTTTCGAGCCAGGCTACCTCCACTCATTGATATGGATTTCTTATTCGAGCAGTCTACTGTTGCTTGATAGTATCTGCTTGTCAGTTTAACTTCTGATGCTAAGCGAATTTCTTTTACTTGATCGAGCATGGGCCTTTTGTCAGGAGCATCAGTATAGTTAGTTGATGGAAGAACTGGTAGTTGGACGAGGATTACATCATTTTTAAGAATCAACATATCGACATCAGAGTGTCCTTCAATATGAATATCTAAAGCTACAGAACCTTGAAGCTTGAATTCAGTATTAATCCGGTCTTTTTCGAGCATGCCAACCAATGTATTAGCTACACGTTCCCCTTCATCTATTGAAACTTGTGTTGATTTAGCGCTCACTGGTGCCATCGCACCAATTACATACTTGATAGCATCACTGTCTTTGACCTTTTCATAACTTTCTTGTGGACGATAATCATATGCAGCAGATAATGCAGTATAACCTTGATCAAGTGCATAGCGCTGAGCCGTACCCTGACGCCTTTCCTTTAATTTTTTCAAACGGTCACTAAAGTTGATCATTTATCACCTCGCGTCAGGTACATTTTTCCGAAAGTTCTTCTTCCATTACTATTAAAATATGCAGCTTCACCAGAAGTTAGTTCCTTATCAAAGATAACTTCACAGTAACCTCTATGTGAGTTCAACTCGTGGAACTGAGATGCATCAGGAGAATTACTATAACTATAATGAAGAGCCCAGCCACCACGGGTTCCTGATTTTTTGGCAAGAGTTGCCGTATAGCTTTCGCTGGAGCTTTGTTTGGTTTTTAAGTTTATAGATATTTTTTCCCAAGTCTGCTCAATATCAATTTCAGCTTCCCAGTTATACTTTATAACACCGTCATCTTCAGAGAGCGTTTCACCTCTGACAGACCAAACACCATTTAAATCTGGAATTTTAAACAGTGGTACTTTCCATACATAGTTATTAAAAACCCAATGTAAGGCAAAATATACAACAGCAGTTGAAACTGTTGCTCCAGCCATAAAACTGAGACCATCTACTTGGTGCAACCATAGAATAATGCTTGATATCAAACCAGTAAGAATAACTGATGCAGTTCCGAGATATCGACCTATTGTCGCTCTACTATGACCAAATACAGCGTAATCATGCATATGCCAATCCTTTCATGCGTAATAGCATAACCCTGCTATTCATCGCTCTTTATTGGCTTGTGCCAAGATACTGGCAGCCAGGGTTTTTGAGGTTTCGCTGTACTTTCTGCTTTGTAACACCATGGAGGCAAACGTCTCCATTTCAGCACCAGTTTGCTTCCCAGCCCTAGCCTGAGACAGCGCGGAAGCCGCAAGGGAGCGCGCAGTGGCAGAGGAGGTTGTATCGTTGAGCACCTGCCCAGCAAGTGTTGCGACTTTATCGGAGGTCGTTTTACTGTTCGTTGCCATGTCTATATCCTGTGCTTGATTCTTATCACTGACACTATATGTGGTGCTGTATGTTTACACAGCACAAACATATCCGATCCGATTGAGGCGATCAAGGAAAACGATTGATGTATCAGTAAGGTTGTTTTTCGAACTGATTGGAGAGCTCAGCTGCCGACAATTAACTATTTGATTTTTATCATTTTTTATTGCCATTACCCTCAAGAAGGGGTGTGTGATAACGTAATGTTCATGTATGGTGCTGTAAGCGCCATAGCTTCAACGACTAGGCGTTGAGACATGCTCCCGCTAATGCAAGGACAGTTCGACAGCATTTGTGGCACTTGGACTTGGTTAGCGAGCATTCGCTGAGAACTGAAAGTGATCAATAACGGTGGATTAGCAATGGGTGGACACTACATCAACCTTTTCATGTGGGGATATCAAAGCCACTATCGGATTCAAATTCAGAGGTTAGCTCGCGATGTGCTAAAAAGTCTGGGGGCTCCTTCAGAAGCAGAAGTGATTCTAGTTGGTGCTCGAAGCCCAAATAGCGATAACCGGAATCCAGTGTGCATCGAGCCAGAAGATGGAAAATGGCAGCTGTCATTATTTGATGACCTAATTGATTCTATTGAAGTTGCATATAACAATCATAAAATGCAGAACTTGTATTTTGGTGATGCTCCGAGTATGCGTGATAAGCCGGAGTGGATGCGCCAAGATTCAGTGCGTACATCGGTCCAGCTGGCATTAAAAAACTTTGATGAAGAACATCATGTAACTTCGTTCTGCGGAGCAGCTAGGCGCATCGATGACCACTATGTAACTCCTGTTATACAGATCCCAAATAGCCTGTTCTTACAGTATCCCCCGTTAGATCATAAGCCACTCAGAAAAGGCAATAATGAAAATGGATATCGTAGTCTCATTCATTCAGCTATGGCGACTGTTCTGCATGAGGCAACAGAGGGGTTGAACAAGCCTGAACCTGGACGTTCTCCACATCATGGTATGAGAGAGGCAGAAGAAATCGTCCGTATTGCTGCGAAAAAATTCATGCACACCCCTGGGTTATCAATCGAACGGCAGTACATGCATGACGATCTGTTTGCTACGTTGAATCTTGTTTCTTCCTTAATGTATGAAGGCTCGAAGGGAATTGGGCATCTTATCCTTGTTGACCCAAAAAACGATGCTGTCGAATTTATGGTTAAATTTTCAGATCCTGTAGCGTTTCGTGAGCCAAGGTGGGTGCGGAAGGTTTTACAGATGGCAACTACAGGTATTGGTATTATTGCGGACAGTCAGCGGATCTATGGACTGGGGAGACTTAAGGAATGTCATGATCCCCATCACCAAGATGCATTTTCAGTTGTTTTTATCGACCACTATCACTGGGAATTGCGTTGTGGCAATCAAGCATTACTTCGCAGTCATTATGCTGACCCTAAATTACCTCAAGAACCTTTTGATAAGGCTGCATTCCTTGCAAATTATGCTCGACTCTTTCCAGAGACATCACATGAAAATGGATTAAACCTGTGGCACCTGATGATGGCTCAAGTTCGCCAAGAACATGGGAGTATGATTGTTGTTGCCGAAGATGCGGCTAGTGAAGCTCGTCGTCTTAGCAAGCAAGGTACATGTATCGAGCCAACACTTCTTTCTGAAGCATTACTCCGAAGCGTCAGTGGCATCGATGGAACCATAATTCTAGATCCTGCGGGTTTCTGTCATGCTATCGGGATCATTCTTGATGGCGAGGCGACCGAACAATGTACACCATCAAGAGGCTCTCGCTACAACTCCGGAGTACGCTACGTTCATAAAGGGAGCCATCGTAGACTGGCTATTGTCGTGTCTGATGACCGGACTGTTGATATCATCCCTATGCTCAGACCATTGGTAAGTCGTAGTATGATTGAGCAGCATGTAACTCGGTTAGAAAATGCAACTATCGAAAATTTTCATGATCCTAGAAATTGGTTAGATAAACATCGTTTCTATTTGAATTTAGACCAATGCTCTAGAGTAAATAATTCACTTGAACGACTGGATAATATCCCGAAAGAATTTGGCCGTCTTTATTTTTCCACAGAGAAATTTGAAGTCCATCCCGAAATGGATGAAAGCTATTTAGCTGATGTATAGCGAGAGGATGATATTCTGTACATCATATATTGACACTATTATGTGTACCGCTAGGTATATGAACGAGCAGCGGTGAGGTAAACTACATGACCTAAAATCACAGACACCTATGGTCATGTAGTTAAGATCGGCTTATATATAGAATGGATGATATTAGCGGGCCGACTCGTTGCTCTCCAAAGCCCTCATCACCTTCTCCACGGCTGCCAGTCGCCCCCTTAAGTCACGGTATTTCTGACTGGTATTCCGAAGTGCATTATCAATAGTAATTTCTAGCGCGGGAAAATTTGTTTGCAGCATATTGTATTCAGCAATTGCTGCCTGGCACTCCTGAATTTCAATGCGGTAGAGGCTCGCTTTTGCGTTTAACTCATCTAAGAGAGCATCGTTCGATTCCTCCTGAGCTTCCTGAACTTCCTGAACTTCCAGCTCTCCCTGAGTCGCTGGGCCAATTAGTTCCTCTTGAAAGTTCACATCATGAAATAGAGGGGTTTTAACGAAACTTGGATACGATCGGACATCATCAACATTTCTCCGTTCCAGGAAACCCGCGTCAACCAACTTCATCAGATTACGATAAACGAGGCCATATCGCCTCTTATGGGCCTGATTGTACTCTGATTCACCAAAGACTGCGTTCAAGCACTCCGTTGTAGTGAAGTCATCCATCTGCAATCGAATGAGTGCGGTGTAGAGCGCGGTTGGTAACCACACAGTCTGGGAGCTCATAAGCAATCCTCGGTCTCGAACGAAAACATTTAGTGAAAATCTAAACTCGATTGCGGATTATAATCCGTGGTCGTTAGCCAGACAACCAGAGATAGTGCTCGCCAGTGAGAGGCGAGACATGCAAGAGCTAGCAAAAAAATTTGGTGATGCTGTACGTGATAGACGGCTTCAATTGGGCGTATCGCAAGATGCACTCGCATATGCGGCCGAAATTGATAGAAGCTACGTAGGACGAATTGAGCGTGGTGAGGTCAATGTCACCCTAGAAAAGGCTTATCGCCTTGCCAGGGTAATGGGGTGTGATATCAGGGATTTACTACCATAACTGTATTTCCCACAATTATCTACACCCATATATTTTATTAAAAGCAATTACTTTTTCGTAAATTATATTTTCTACCAACTTTGATGTACATAGTCAAAACTCCAATCTGCTATACCTTCACAGCCAGACACTAAGTAATCAGAAGGTATTGGGTTGATTGGATCAGCCATCAATTGCATAGCCTCAAGACAGGAGTTCTTATCACCAACATTTAAATTATCCCACCAAGAAATTCTAATTGCATGGTTTTCACAACAATAAAGTGAGAGCCGCAGCATTGCATCTTCAATTTTTTCTCCATTATAAACTTTGTTTGCAAGCGAACGAACTAACGGCATACAAGTATTGTTACTTGATGCATGCCAAGCCAGACAAAAAGCCCACCCATTCTCAACAGGTGCAGTGAAAAATGTAATTAAATCTAATGGTAAATCAGTTCTACCTATTTCCTGTAAAAAGTGCCCTTCGAAATCAAAGTCTGGGTAAAGTAAACCTGATAGTTGAACATTACACTGAGATGTTGAGTTGAAAAATACAAACTCAAAATCATCATAATCTTCATTAATAAGAGCTTGGTCATAGATGTTTTTATGGTAATTCAGCCCTGACAATCCGATGTTATTTCCTAACAATGTACCAGAGATAAAAGAACGCATCTCTGGAGTAATGCCAGAATGATCTTTCGCATATTTCAGCACCGATACTGCATTCTCTTTTACAAATAATTCCCTGCAAACACATCTATACGCATATAGTGCGATCTGTTTTTTATCTTCACCCATAGGAAAATTATCTATTGGCTCAAACAGTTGATTGTCATGCAACTTACAAAATCCGTAAAATGTTGACGCTCTATTAACACCAGTTTTTTTAAGTTGTGGTTTACCATCATTCTTATTTAAAGTTGACAGGTCGGAGCTTAGGCAATAAACATGTCCATTTTCCGCAATCAGGCTTAGTTGTCCTTTATTTTGTATTGAATGTGCAGAGATTATCTCATCGCAACACTCCCCATTTTCATAGTGTAAACATCTCCCTCGCTGGTCATGATATTTAGATTCTTTTTGAAAATCACCAGTAATACCCATAACTAAATACCGCTCTAATTTGAGTGTCGAATGATGGGGAGATGAACTTCCCAGTTGTGAGGTTAGCGATTACTTGGGTGGATTTTTTCATTCATTATAGAAATTATCTGTTGTGCGTTAGGATGGTCATCACCATGAACAGGGTCATATACATCATTAAAAATCCTCAGCATTCTTTTATAGGTATCGACTGAGTGAATGTGAGAGTTGAACTCTCGTTCTGAAAACCACGGGAATCTATTTATACGTGTTACATAGAATCGAGCAAATGACACGTACTCACTTTCATTATTACCATCAAAACCAAAAAATGCTTTCTCTGGATTAAACTTTGTTCCTTCAGCAATCATGGCTTTCTCATCATCAGTCATCTGTGCATATGACCCTTCAACAACAGTACACATTTGTAAGACATCAGACACAAACTCGAAACGATGGTCATCAATTTTCGAACTAAGAAGGTCTCCATATTCAAGGTCGATAGCCCATTCATTCCCTGTCAAAATCGCATCAGAGATTAACTCCGCATCATACTCATTATTGATCTCAAGTTTTTTATGAATATCACACAATAGTCCAACGATCAGGCGCTGCTCAGGGGTAAAGTTCATCGTTACTATCCTTTTTGTCAAAAAAGTTAGCTTACATAACTCGCAACATCAGAACTTCGACAAGAGTCAAAGAGATACAATTTTCTCTCAGAACGTCACAAACTGCCGTTTTCAGAAAATGCCTACATGGTCTCGATTGGCATACTAATGATAAAGTGATCCTCTCACTACTCTTCATCGAGCCCTCTATACATGCAGAAACCAGACCTCAGAGACATCAGCCAACTTACCAAGGACGAGTTCAAGCGCATTCTAGGCCCTGTGGCTGGAAGCCTTGAGGACGGGTCGAAGGTCATATTGGGGATGCAATCTGATGTGTTTGCTTGCTGCACTATCCAGGGAGATAAAATCTCGGTGAGTGGTACACCCAGGTTTGAGCAGACCATCAAGTCGGCATATGCCCAAGCCAAGCCGACAATGTGGTTCGGTTCGGCAGAGAAAGAGCGCCCGAAGGCAGAAACCATTCCTCCTGCTCTCAAGCCAAAAACTGATACAACGTCAGCCACAACCTATCGTGTACCTGTGCTCATCTACAAGTCGAAGCGAGAGCCAGGTAAGAACGTTGATGGCAGCCCCGCCGAAGATATGACTTATGGCACGATGACAGCAGAGCAGATTAAGGCTATCCCCATGTTCGTAGGGAAGATGGGAGATGACGGCTTTATTGGTGATCTCGAAAAGACTGACCCCAAGGTGTTCTTTAGTAGCTTCCGCAACATGGCCACATTGTTTGCAACTGGTGACTTGAAGATGAACATTCTGGCCATGATCGCCAAGTTCGAGAAATCTGATGGGGGTGAATACCGGAACCAAGCATTGACGAGAGCAGCGCGAACTCACCCGACCACGATCAAGTTCTCAGATACCCTTATCAAGGAAGTAAAGGCAAAGCTGGCCGAACTTGATGGTGATGTGAACAAGCTTGTTCTGAGTGACTTGATGCAGCAATACAGCAAGACCTCCGGCTTTCGGTTACCCATCTTCAACTCTGCGGCGGATAAGGTGCAGGGCCTTACAATTGCGGTTAACGATGTCTGGGCAGGCAAGGCGGAAATCACGACATATGAAAAATTTGGCGACTTCTACAAAGGGACGATCAAAGTAACGCTATATGACCACTTCGGTCTCGATTATCCTGACATTGGCCCTGACCCCACGACTGGAAGAGTCAAGTTCTACGGCCTGGCGTCCGGTTTCAGAAGCTGGTTTGTTCTTCAACACTACAAGCGCTTTGCCTACAAGCCATTTTTGACCGTCATTGAACTCAGCTATCCATTCCAAGGGGAACTAAAGTGAGCGCAGCAGTGAAGACAGAGAGAACATGGGTATTCGTGTTGTTCATGCTCTATCACCTCTTGAATGCATCGATCCTGTTCATTCAGCCTGTCTATGACTGGTTTAACGATGAATACTCACTGACTGGCCTATATGTACTGCTCATGCCCTATCTCTGGGGCCTGATAACGATACTGGGGGCGATTTTATTCTTGTCAGACCGCTCTTGGAAATACCTGGCAGGCAATCTACTCGGTGGTTCGATCCTTCTCTTCTGGTGGCTTAGACTGGCATCCCAATATTAGTGAGTATCGTCAGGCATATGAATGAGTAAACCGAACGGCATTTTCTTGGGCGTGGCTTCATGCAGCGTAAGCTGCAAGCTCACAAGATCTATTCGAAACGACAATGAGTTCCCGCCTTGTCTATCTACTGGTTGCTGTAGCGCCACACAGCAGCAATAAATCGAGTTTTTCATTAGCTCCGGCCTGAGATTTTCAGCCTGTATCTCCATCCTCATTACCGGCTCTGCTGTTCTGCTGCATGTGTTATATTCGGCTCAAACATTGAGCCGAATGATGGGCTGGGTCGGCTCATTATTGAGACCCTAGCACGTTGGATGAGGAAATAATGGAACCATTTTGGATTTGGCAACAAGCAGATTGGCCCCATTTTCGTTGGCGGGATAGCGAGATATTGCCCAGATTACGGCATGCTCAACGCAGGCTGGGAATGCTAATAGGTAGTCATTCCAGATTGGGGAACTCCGACCAAACGTTGGATACGTTACTGGCTAACATCATCTCCTCATCCGCTATTGAGGGTGAGCGTCTCAATGCCCAATCCGTGCGTTCTTCCCTGGCTAGACGGTTAGGGGGATCACAAACTCAGTCCTATCCAGTATCAGAGCGCTCAGAGGGGCTCGCGGCCATGATGCTGGATGCCATCGACAATCATGGACAGCCGTTGACGATTGAGCGGCTTTACCAATGGCATCGTTGGTTGTTCCCCGTCAACGAATGGTCGGTGAAGCGGCTGAATGTAGGGCAGTTGCGAGGAGATGCGCCGATGCTGGTTGTCTCTGGACGTGTAGATCGCCCCACCGTGCATTTTGAGGCACCGCCCAGAGCAACTCTGGACGATCAACTGGCCGAGTTCATCCCCTGGTTTAACCAGACTCAGCATGACCCCACGATGGATCCCCTCCTTCGTGCGGCAATCAGCCATCTCTGGTTTCTGACCCTGCATCCCGTTGATGATGGCAATGGGCGGTTAGCGCGGGCACTGACCGATCTCGCGCTGTCACAGGCTGACAGCCATAGCTTCCGTCTGTATGCCATGTCAGTTGCAATTCTAGAGCGGCGAGGTGACTACTATATGACGCTTGAGTCAGCGCAGAGGGGCACGCTGGATATCACATCCTGGCTCTGTTGGTTCCTCGACACACTGGATTACACCTAGAGCTGGCATTACAGGTTATTGACCGTTCTCTTGCCAAAAAACATTTCTGGTTGCAGCACTGTCATGATGGTCTGAGTCCAGAGCAAACCAAGGTTATTAACCGTTTATTGGATGGCGGCCAACAAGGTTTTGAAAATGGCATCAACGCCAGCCAATATCAAAAAGTCGCCGGAGTCAGCAAGGCGACGGCTACACGCCATCTGGCCGAATTGGTGGGTAGGGGGTGCATTGAGAAATTACCTGGTGGCGGACGCAATACACGCTATCAGATCCGCTTGCACACCGAGGGAGTTTGAAAAAGCATCGCCATGGGGCGTTAATTTCATCTGGTAGATGAGAGCTGCGATTGGTGTACAAATGACGCTATTTAGTTAAATGTTGACGCCATGATGTGTGCCGTCAGGCATATGAACGAATAGACTTAACCGACAGTCATGGCTCTCAACTAATCTTTTGAGTGATAACAAACTATCGAGAACATCGGGATCTATTGCAGGAACATCACCAGGCCCGAGATTTGAAAGCAGTTTGGTCACAGCGATACGAACTCGCAGCTCTTCGGCATGCTCCTTGGCTCTCTGGACTACCTCGGATGATTCCGACTCGATGATATCCTCTAATGTCCTCCCCATACGGTGCTCCTACTAGAAATAGAATTAAAGGCCCACGCCGAGCTGGCATGGGCTCTCAGCACTAGATCAAGAACTCTTCCAATGCTCGACCACTCGCCACAGCTTCCGCAATGGCCTTAGGCATGCGCCCCTGACCAGTCCAGGTCTTCTCCTGACCATCCTCGGTGTAGCTATACTTTGCAGGACGAGGAGCGCGTTTGGCTTTGGTGGATCCCTCAGATTTCGCCGGAGCGGCAGTGCCAACCAGCTCACTCGGATCTATGCCAGCGTCTTTCAGCAGCTCGGCAAACTCAGCCAGCTTTTGCAGGCGTTCTTCTGACTCTGCTCTGATTTTGCTCTCTTGCTGCTCACGTTCGGCATAGATTTCGTCAAATTTGTCTTTAGCCTCGACCAACTGCTCAAATGACAACTCACGCAATGCAGCTCGCAGACTACGGATATTCAACAACGTTTTCAAAAAATCGTTCATTTTTATCCTCATGTATCACATTTTTATATCAGTGAAATTATCTCTCAACCCCAGCATTAGCACCACTGTTTTTGGCACCAAGATGATTATAGAAATAGCATTATTCAAAAAGACGTGAGCGAAATCGCGTTTGGATCTGCTTGGTGAGCGAGCTCCAATCTTATATGAAACTGTGCAGCTAATAAATTAATATAGGTGGTAGTGAGCGTTGAGACCACCTCACCAGATGAGCCGATGAACGATCTTGATCGGCTCATGAAATGAGCCGATTGGAGAATATCATTGGCTCACAGAATGAGTCGATGATAAGAAATTTTAGATTTGCCCCTTGAGGATCCAGACACTTCGCCCCTCTTAACTTAAGAGGTAGTCTTGGATGACTAGGCCACTACACATCCATGTCTCCAGAAAGCAAAAAACCCCGCAACTAGGCAGGGTTTCAGCATTTTTTTCAACTTCGCACTCAGGGTAGCGACTCTCCCTATGTCTTGATTCTATGACAAGATAAAGCCGCTAGTCAACAGTCACAGGTAACCACTTCGATTTCGGGTTCAAGGGGGCACCCCAACGACTCCTTCGTGGCAACGAGAACCTTTTGGTTCCTGATTGCTAAGTATGCAACTTTATAACTTCGTGTGACTCTTTATTACTTGACGTGAAACAGCCTCAAAAAAAATCTTGCGTATTAGCGGCAGTACAGATGATAAGAACCATTTCTCTCCACACAAACTAGAGTATGGGAGCATATTATTCATATTATTTCCCTATTAGAATAATCACGCCCAAATGCATCTGGGTTTGCAGCCTCATAGTCATCGTCAAAAATATGATCCCCGCGATGCATCTCCCTCACTGTTGCGAGTGTACCGAAAAAACACATTTCACACAGATGCACCTTGTAACGTTCACCATCGTGACGGGAACCATAGCCAAAATCCGCCGATAACGAGCCGTATTGATTGGTTCCAAAATTCGTTTTTGTACTACGACCACAGACATCACAGAGAATGTCAACGACCTGTTCTGTTGGCACAATTTCTTTTACGAGCATGCTACGCTCCTAATCTGATGAGAATAGGAGTTATCATACGCGGACTGACTATATATGATGCAACCTGTTTTTGGTTACTTTTTGGTATCCATGCGAATAAGGGTTTTCACCTCGACAACAGTGGCTCCGAGAGGAACACCTATCGAACTCAATAACTCGCCATTTTCAGTTCTGGTAACCTCGGGATCGCCCTTGTACCAACACCATTCTCGGCCAGTTTTTGTGTCGGCTGCCTCTAAGATGCCACAACGATAATCAAAATTGATGGTCATATAGTTTTCTCTCAACCTGATGCTTAGTCATTAGCATCATCACGTTTCGCTTCTTCAATTAAACGAGTCACGTTCCTAAGCGGGTTTTCAGCACCAATATCATCCGTGAGAACGATGATCTGCTTTCCTATATCAAAAGCTGGGGCTACAACCGCTCGTCCTGCAAGCTCCAATGATTCAAGGACGGCAGTTGCCTTCTTTAGCGTTTTAAAAGTTTTTGCGGTTTCAGGACTCAACCCCCACCACATACCCGTCATATCAGAATTTGATGCGTACTTAACGAGGAATTCGTCCTTGTAGGGGTCATGCAGTAGCCATCCCAGCATCTTTGCGTGAGCAGGGAGCCCCCAAGTCTGTTTCAGTTCATATACGGACGGTTCTTTGCTCATAACATTATCCTTAATAAGTGGCGCTAGCGAGCATGGTTTGAACATAGTCAATACATCAGAAACAGGGTCTCATAAAGGCCCCGCACAGAATTATGCCCAGAGATTCACAAAAAGTTGATGCTGCCCGCGTGGGGCTCTTCAACCTCAGCATCCAGTGCCTCATCCAACACAGTCCTCATACCCCTCGCCACCGCCACAGGGAACAGATAGGATGCGGTAATAACGCATTGCAAATTCAGGGGAGAGACTATGTCCTATGCTAGTTATCATCCAGGTAAGGCTACGGCCTCTACCAAGACAATATTTGACTCTCTTGGCATACCGAGTGACCCGTTGGGGGCACATCTATGGATTGTTGCTAGCGTTACGCCTGGCATCATTCATCGACTGGCTGAATTGATGAGTACCGATGCAGTTTTGATATGCCGCTTAGCAGGCATTAGCCGGAGCACTGTTGCTCGCAAAGTTAGGATTGGGGCTCCTCTATCAATCTCTCAGGGGGCCAGGGTATACGGCGTTGTACAGGCTCTCGATGCGGCACTATCCCTCAACAAGAACGATACTGCCAAGGCGTTGTCATGGCTAAACAGACCAGCCTGGGGCCTCGGTGGTGTAGCTCCAGCCCAGCTACTGAATACCCCGATGGGAGTTCAGGCTGTTATCAATCTTGTTGGTCGGATTCGGCATGGGGTGTGCCTATAAATTTAGGCAGCCTGCGGGCCTCACCTTTCGGTTCAAAAAAACATCACGACAGTTTTTTTCAACTTTTTTCATTTTAGCCACTTGAAAAATGCTGAAAACTGTCCATTTACTAATTATGAGAACAAAAAACTTTTTTAAACATTCCGCTGCTTCGCAGCGAAGATAAACCAGTTTTACTACTTCCCCACATACTATTTTATTAGAAGCGACACTCGCATTAGCATTGCAAACATGTCAAGCTTTAATGCACAGGATCAAACCTCATGTTGTCATTACTTAACTAAGTATCAATTTTCGTATGAGTAGAACCAAGACAGAAAAACAGTCATAATAAAATATGGTTATTTTCGCACCTATGGTGCGGGCTAAACAGATAAAAAGTTCCACCTTATGATTAGCATTTATTATTTCCCATTTAACAGCCACCATTTATGGCGGCTGCCATGAATAATTAAAAATATTATTGATGATAACACTACCACCAGGCTAATAAATTACGCCCTGTCAATGCACCCCACACTATGGCATTCAACATCAGAGCAATGAAGACAGCCGCAGAGCCCATGTCTTTAGCTCGACCAGAAAGCTCATGATGCTCTGACCCTATTCTGTCTACTACTGCTTCAATAGCTGAGTTCAGGATCTCTACAATCACAACCAGCCAACTGATCACCATTAGGAGTAGTATTTGATTTAAACCATCTCCGACAAAAAATGCCAGAGGCATCAACAGCACAATGAGTAGCAGTTCCTGACGAAAAGCCGCTTCATGTCTCCAAGCTGAAGAAAGTCCCTTCATGCTGTAATTGGTGGCATGAATGATTCGAGTGATCCCAGTTGCACCAGGTTTTGCCATTACATCCTCCTCTTTCGACATTACCCTATACCGCGCTTCAACCGTGAAACATACGAGCAATGGTAATGAAATTAACTATTTAACAGATGATTGGGGGCCAGAGCCCCCAAAAAATTCATTGCGTAATACGGCATTGACTGAAAATATCCAGCCCCTGTTCATAAACTGATGTCTTGACATCCCAGATACCCAGCACAGATGAAAAAATATTATCGTGTGAGTAACGGGTATCAACAGCTTTCTGCTGCAAACACGTCGTATCAATCCCTTTCTCTTTGGTAAATCCTGGTGACATCCAGACCTGCATAGGTACTCGGGTCTGATCATCAGGTGCAAACTTGTACGGTGTTCCGTGCAGGTAAAGCCCCAATGCTCCCAGTGATTCACCGTGATCGGAGACATAGATCAACGCGGTGTTGTACTTATCTTCGTAAGTCTTCAACTTGGCAATCATCTCTGCAATCACGAAGTCGGTGTAGCGAATGGTGTTGTCATAGGTGTTTGTAAGCTCTTCATCTGTACAGTTTTCAATATCGCTACGTGGGCAATCAGGCAGGAACTGACGATGAGCATCAGGGTAGCGTTTGTAGTAGGTTGGGCCATGGCTGCCTATGAGGTGGAAGCCAACCAGTTTATCTCCTTTCATTTGAGCGATCTCATTATCAAGACCTTGTAGGACAACCTCGTCATAGCATGTGTTTTTATCGCAGAACTTAGGATGATCCTTCGGCTTGACCTCGACATTCGGGACTCTATCGCAAACACCTTTGCATCCGCCATCGTTCTCTTTCCAAAAGATGGAGATCCCGGTTTTATTCAATACATCAAGTAGCCCTTCACTATTGCGAGCTCGATTATCATCAAACTCCTTTCTCCCCATATTGGAGAACATGCAGGGCACCGATACTGCTGTAGCAGTGCCACATGAACGAACATCGTTAAAAGAAATGACATCCTCAATCTTACTGGTAAAAGCGTTAGTTTCTTTCTCGTAACCATTCATGGAGAAATTTTTACCACGAGCGGTTTCACCAACAACCAAAAACATCAGAGTGGGCTTGTCTTCTTTCGCTACTCGTGTAGCGTCATCGCCCAAAGTAGTAAAGGGGACAGGCTCAGCCATATAGCGTCTATAAAGATATTTACTGGTGCTATACATAAAGTTGGCTGGGACAATTTCACGATTTAGAGTCTGATTGTTGCGGCCAATAGATGCATAATCCTGATAGTACAATGCCGCAATAACCCCAACTATTGCTAACGAGGCCAGCATAGAGAGTGCTCTCTGAGCAATACCTTTATACCAAGTAGATGCATACTCAATTTTCACAAAGAAAATTAATATGGCAGGAAGCACTCCTGTAAACAGAACCCACATAATGATAGATAGGTTTACATAGGCATATGCTTCACTTTGATTTGTTTCAAAAATATTCTGGATCATGTCACCATCAAACAATACCCGATATTTCATCATGGTATAGCTAGCGATAGAACCCATCACAAAGAGGAAGGCGAAGAAGGGTTTCATCAGATAGCGGATAGAAAATGGCATGAAGACGAAGTTAAGAGCCGCAACAAGTAAAAAAGGAATTGAAATAACAAAACCGACCTTAAAGTGTTCAAGGTTGGACAGAATGTCATAAAAATGGAGCAAAACTGGCCAGTTTAGTAAAAACGAAAAAACCAAGGCCAACAATAAAATGAATGGAACAACTCTTATTTTGACTATCGAAAACATAACTTCTCCCTGATAAATCCTTCAATTCTACTAGAACTGTTTTATTAAAAATAACACATGACACATAATTCAGTTTTTTCGACATTGTTTGAATATATCTAAGGTCTTGTCGTAAACCTTAGTTTTAATGTCCCAGAGTCCCAAAACAGATGGAAAAAGATTGTCATGCGAATAGCGGTAGATAGCTGAATTATTCTGCAAGCACTTCATATCCAGCCCTTTCTCTTTGGTAAAATTGGGTGACATCCAGACTTGCATAGGCACACGGGTCTGGTCATCTGGTGCAAACTTGTACGGTGTACCGTGCAGGTAAAGCCCCAATGCTCCCAGTGATTCACCGTGATCAGAGACGTAGATCAAGGCCGTGTTGTACTTATCTTCGTAGGTTTTCAACTTGGCAATCATCTCTGCAATCACGAAGTCGGTGTAACGAATGGTATTGTCATAGGTGTTTGTAAGCTCTTCATCTGTACAGTTTTCGATATCGCTACGTGGGCAATCAGGCAAGAACTGGCGATAAGCATCAGGGTAGCGTTTGTAGTAGGTTGGGCCATGGCTACCTATCAAGTGGAAACCAATCAGCTTGTCCCCTTTCATCCGAGCGATCTCATCATCCAGGTTTTGCAGTAAAACCTCGTCATAGCATGTGTTCTTATCACAGAACTTTGGATAATCCTTCGGCTTGATTTCGATGTTAGGAACTCGATTACAGACTCCTTTGCAGCCTCCATCGTTTTCCTTCCAAAAAATGGAGATCCCCGTTTTCTGCAACACATCTAGCAGACCCTCACTGTTGCGAGCTTGATTAGCATCAAACTCTTTTCTCCCCATATTGGAGAACATGCAGGGCACAGATACTGCTGTTGCAGTTCCACACGAGCGCACATCTTTAAATGAAATGACCCCGCCGACTTTACTGGTAAAAGGGTTTGTATCCTTCTCATAACCGTTCATTGAGAAATTCTTACCACGCGCAGTCTCACCTACAACCAGGAACATTAGGGTGGGTTTATCTTTGTCCATGGCCCGTATAGCATCATCTCCCAAAGTAGAAAAAGGAATTGGTTCTGCAAAATAGCGATTATAAATGTATTTCGTTGAACTGTTTATAAAGTTTGCAGGGACAATTTCACGCTGTAAATTTGGATTATTTCGTCCTACTGAAACATAATCCTGATAATACAATGTCGCGATAATTCCAATGATAAATAAGGATGCAATCATGGATAACACTCGTAGAATGATCCCTTTGTACCATTCTGTCTCGTACTCAATTTTAACAAGAAACAATGATGCCGCTGGAATTATTCCTGCTAACGTAACCCATCCCAAAATTGGTAAGCTAAAATAGGCATATGCTTCACTTTGGTTTGTTTCAAAAATGTTCTGAATCATGTTTTGATCAAACAAGACACGATACTTCATCATGGTATAGCTGACGATTGCACTCAACACGAGAAGAAGAGCAAAAAAAGGTTTCACTAAATATCGAAATGAAAATGGGACAAAAATAAAGTTTAGTGCCGCAACTAACAGAATTGGAAGGGAGACTGCAAATCCAATCTTAAAGTCTTCCAGTTTGTAGAGGATATCATAAAAATGGAGAACGCCGCGCCAGTTCAGCATGAATGCAAAATAAAATGCTAACAAAAAAACAAGTGGCACAATTTTAATTTTTATTATGAAAGGCATAACAGCTCCATTTACAGCCTCAAAATATAAATCTATAGGCGAGACACCCTGTCCCGACATGTTGCGGTAGAATAGTAACAAAGCTGTACAGAAGCTTAATCAGCATTTAATCATTTACCGCCCAAAGCGTGACTTAAGTCACAAAAACATCTATCTTATGTATGTTATATCACCAAAATTAAGAAAGTCTTAAGATGTTCTCAGTTCAAGAAATGTTCCATTCTTGAACGTTGATTTCATTAATAGGTGGACAGTAATGTCTGTTATACAGACAACTTTCGATAGCTGAATCCTCATAGTTAAGATGCGTATGTCCCCATCATACCTGTGGCTCAACTGCTCTAACGCCGGATAGAGCGAGCCAAACAACCGCGCGGGCCTGGAAATGCTCTTGTACTTGAGCGAAGGATGGATGACTCCCAAGCTACGTTAACTGTTGCTTTGATCGTTATCGTTTTAACGCCAGCAGCAGGACACCTACTGCTACCAGCCCGATACCAAGCCACTCTCGGGGTGATGGGCGTTCGCCAAGGAATGTGAATGCGAAAACAGCAACTAAGACAAGACTCAGTTTGTCTACTGGTGCGACTTGAGAAGCATCGCCGATTTTTAGTGCTCGGAAGTAGCATACCCATGATGCGCCTGTTGCAAGACCGGACAGACCAAGAAACAACCAGGTTTTAAGTGATAACTCCAACGGATCGACCCACTTGCCTGTGTAAGCAATAAATGCAGATAAAACAACGATGATGATCCCAGTTCGGATTAAGGTAGCTAGGTCAGAGTCCACCCCCTGAACGCCCACTTTGGCAAAAATTGCAGTCATGGCAGCAAAAACTGCGGACAATAAAGCCCAATAAAACCACTCTGTTGACGTAACCATTTCACTCCCCTCAGTTTGTTGTACACCCAGCTAAAAATATTTCTATCATGACGAAAGGTTGCTTAAGTCTTTCTTAATAAATCCCCAACATGCTGCGATAGACGGCAATTCGTCTAACCACAGGATAGGGTGAACCATGCAAAACCAAACGAGCGAATTAGTAAGCAAAGTGCCCGAGATAACATTGGCATTTTGGCTCACCAAAATTCTAGCAACAACGCTTGGTGAAACAGGTGGAGATGCAGTGTCTATGTCGATGGATCTAGGCTATCTGGTAAGTACAGCCATTTTTGCAGTCATTTTCTTTGTGGCCGTCAGTGCACAGATCTCCGCCAAGTCCTATAACCCGACTCTGTATTGGGTCACCATCATTGCAACCACGACTGTTGGAACAACCCTGGCTGACTTCGCAGACCGTTCCTTAGGTATTGGTTATGCTGGCGGCTCAGCAATACTGTTCCTTTTGCTACTTGGTTCGTTTGGCGCATGGTATCGAGCCCAGGGTGAGATATCATCCAGCCTAATTTCGTCACCCAGAACAGAAATGTTCTACTGGATCACCATCATGTTTTCACAAACACTCGGCACTGCTCTGGGAGACTGGACTGCTGATGATGCCGGATTTGGGTATGCGGGCAGCTCAATAGTGTTTGGTGGCATTCTGATAGCTATCGTAGCGGCTTACCTATGGACTAAGGTTTCTCGCACGTTGTTGTTCTGGGCTGCTTTTATTATCACCCGCCCCCTCGGCGCTGTTGTTGGTGACTTTCTTGATAAGCCACTTAGCAAAGGGGGGTTGGAACTCAACCGCTATTCGGCTTCAATTACGTTACTGTTAGCGATTGCCGTGCTGGTGTACATATCTAGCATAAAAAGAAAGCAAAATGATCCAATCACTTTGGATTTGGACACTGATAGATAATTATAAAAGATCTCGAATTTGGAGCTGTGTCATAGATAACATGATCAGCTCCAACATTGTAGACGAGCAATCCATAACGAATTAAAAGTTGAGTGACGACTGTAAAATGTCATTGTAAGGACATCATATGAATAACATAGATATATCAGAACGGAGTTTATTTAATAAAGTGCCAGAAGTAACTATCACCTTCTGGATCATTAAGATGATGTCCACCACTGTAGGCGAGACTGCTGCTGACTACTTGATATTTAATATGAAACTTGGATTAACCATAACATCCATGCTTATGGGTTCTATTTTACTAGCGACCTTGGTGATACAACTTCGAGCAGATAAATATACTCCCTGGAAGTATTGGCTAGCTGTGGTGCTTGTTAGTATATTTGGTACGCTAGTGACAGATAACCTAACCGATCAGATGGGGGTTCCATTGGAGGTCTCAACTATCATATTTACGTTTATTCTGCTTGCTACATTTTGGTTCTGGTATACCCAAGAGAAAACTTTATCAATTCGCTCTATAGATACACCTAAGCGAGAGCTCTTCTACTGGAGTGCTATCCTAGTGACTTTTGCTTTGGGAACCGCAGCGGGAGATTGGGTCTCTGAGGGTATGGATATTGGATACATGAGATCTACCTTGTTATTTGGTGGGCTTATATCCATTGTGTATACTGTCTATTTAATTGCTAGAGTGAATGTAGTTTTGACGTTTTGGATAATCTATGTGTTAACTCGTCCGTTGGGGGCATCTATAGGTGACTTGCTATCACAATCGGAAAAGCATGGCGGCTTGGGATTTGGAGTGACCAGTACCAGCTTAATATTTTTTGTATTTATATCTGTTCTAGTTATGTATCAATCATCCAAGGTCAGTAAACATATTACGATTAATCATAGAGGTGAATAGATATATTTTTAGTTAGGTTAACATGACATGGCGTATCTTCTTGTTAAGAGTGTGGAATGACAAAAACTGATTGGCTGATTAAGTTCAGACGAGCAAAAACATCTAATACTTTAGATATCATGTTAGATGCTGCTTTAAGAAAAATAGAATCTATTGCCGATAAATGTGAGGCAATAAAAGGGCATGAACTACGCCAAGATGAGCTTGAACTAGGGCGACACTGTAAACGGCTGTTCAAATAACGAATAAAACGTACTAAACTCATTTGGCGGAGAGACATATTGTTCTTAAAGTAGCCAATTGTAAATCATATCAGGTAGAGTTAAAACTCTATTTCTGCGTCACTTCATGTTTATCAAAAATAGCTGTTGATAATAATGTCGCTTTGGTTAACGTGGTGATAAAGAAACATAAAATGGACTTTATATGAAAAACAAAATATATATAACTGCTTTTATAAGTAGTTTTTTTAGTCCAGCATATGCGTCTAGTGCATTTGAGACTTATGGTGATATAGGGCAGTTTGCAATACCAGCTATAGCGGCTGGGATCTCTTGGTATAAAGAAGACTATGAAGGGTTGAAGGATTTTGGTTATTCTTTTGTATCAACTACAGCTACTGTTGAGATTTTGAAGAATACGGTTGATGCAACACGGCCAAATGGTGGTTCGAAAAGCTTCCCATCTGGTCATTCGGCCTGGGCCTTTAGTGGTGCAAGTTATCTGCATATGCGTTATGGCTGGAGCTATGGACTTCCTGCTTACATTGCTGCTGGAGCGGTAGGCTGGTCTCGTGTTGAGTCAGATAACCATTATTGGCGAGATGTGATTGCCAGTGCGGTCATTGCCACTGGGTTTAGCTACGTGTTTACCACTCCGTATGATCAACAGCTGGTGTTCGCGCCTGGAATTATGAATGATGGTGCTCAAGGGATCTTGATGAGCTATAGATATTAATCTATCGAAGTCTTTTCGTTTCACATAGCGGCGATGTGTAAGAACACATCGCCATTTTAAATACCAGGCCATTGAGGCATATACGTCCAATTTTTATAAGTCACAGAATTCATCTCTGGAGTTTGGTTCTCTTGGGGTCAAACAACACTTGGCAATGCTGTAGTTGGCGGTAGGATAAGGTACACCAGCTAGGTGATAACTATATCTGTACAATAAGATCATGGAATCTTTATAAAAGAACCATATTTTCGTCTTAAATCATCAATGGCTTTAATTGCCTTTCTTTCCTTTTCCTCCAGCACTTTTATCCCATTAGTTTTTTCTTTTATCCACTGAGAAAGCATTTCTTGAGCCTGCTCTCTTGATTTAATATCAATGATGCTTGCCAAGTCTTTGGATTTTTCTGTTAGAGCCTCTTCTCGTTCTTGTAGTGAGATGAGGCTATTATTTAAATTCTTCTGTATTAGGTCTAAGGAAGCTGAACGCCTACGCATTTCGACTTCACCAGCATCAAGCTGAGCCTCTTTAGCTTTAATTGTTCTATTTATATCATCAACCTGTGAATAAAACTCTGCCTTAAGTTCATCTAAATTAAGAAGGTCGCGTAGTAAGCCTTGCTTTTGATCAACTTCATCTTGTATATGATAGAGACGGTCTTTCAATTCCATTTCAAAGCTTCTGTATTGGTCTTCCAATAGGATTATCTTTTCCTGTGCCTCTAAAATGGACGACTCTTTTTCTTTTAATACTCTCTCCCATCTTTTTAAAATTGCGTTAGCCTTACCTTCTGCATGCCGAGACTGTTGAATTACTCGTTGCATATTACTTAGTTCAGATTGACTCGTATTTTTTATCGCGTTGTATTCTGCATTAAGCCTTTTAACCTCTGCATGATGCTTTGCACTCAAAGATGAATACTGATTCTGTAAAGATAGTAACTACTGTCTATTGTGCGTATACATAATTTCGGAGAAGCTGCCAACAGGGGCCACAGACACCCATTTTTTGGGGCATTTTTTTAGATAATCTCTTATCTCTTCTTTTGAGATTATCTCTCCTTTCACACGAAATCCACTAAGGTCAAGTTCAACGCAGGTTGCATTCACCCTTTTTAATTCTTTAATTTTCCCTCGATCACAAAAGTGCGTAACTGCAACTTCGATGAGAACCTTCTCTCCCTCGATAAACCCAATTACATCAGGTATAACTCTGCCCTCATAAACCTCACATACCATCTCATCAAAGACTATGTTTTTATGTATGGGGTTTATAGTTCCAATAGGCAGTAACAACTGCCTATCCGTTGCTAAAACCTCTTTAGCCAGGATATGTATTTCTGTTTCCGGCTTCCAGGTACAGGAGTTCTGTTCGATTGAATTAGGCTCATGAGCAAAATAATGGGCTTTAATTGGCCCTTTCATTGCCCAGACAGCGCCCTGACAACCGATGCATATGCAATTGCATCCTTTTCCACTAACAACGTCTTTGACATCAACGATATGGCCGTTGTCATCAAGAGCACGGGTCATCAGGATTCTTGCCATGTCTATCCTACCCACAAATGGATCTATGTATAAAAGCGCATCAGTTTATTCAGCCCACGTAGATGCGTACACTACATCAGTTACTACAACATTTTCATGAAAAATCATACACTTCCATTTGATTGTTTTGAACTTAATCAAGATTCAATCGGATTCAGAGATATGACCACTCCCCAGGCGAGCTCATTGGGCTTTAGAGGATGCGTGGGAACGGGCTGGTAATCAGGGAGGGGTCATGGATACAGCATGTTGAAGATGGCTTGAAATTGATACCAAAGGAAGGGCGCACGAAACACGAAAGTAGCGTAAAAAAAAACACCGGTTTGAGGCCGGTGTCAGGTGATAACTATATCTGTAAAGTCTCTCTATTACATGAAGCATTATTCCCTCAAGTCAGAGAACGGCTTGTTAACTACATCCTCAAACTGCTTCAGTGTCTTTTGATACTCCCTTATTTCACGTGGAATAAGTGCATCAACAGTTTTAAGCATCTGCTCAACATTAGCAGGCAGCTTAGGCATTGCGGCATCTCTAATCAGCTGCTCAACATTAGTAGACAGCTTAGGCATTGCTGTATCTCTAATCAGTGAGGTGTCCTGACAAGATCGGACAGTCCCGGATCAAGCAGCCTGAGCAGTTCTCCAATACCTCTTGTTAAACTCCGCCGGGCTGACAT
>NZ_JBSTYP010000055.1:0-31871 GCF_054052405.1 Aeromonas aquatilis
GGTGGCCGAGGCGGATCAGATGCTCGGTTGCCAGCTGGCAACCGAGAAAGTTGTCGGTGCCGACGAAGTCGATCGCCACATCCGGCACCGGCCGCACCACCAGAATGGTGGGCATATGGCGCCGTTGCAGGCTCTCGAAAAAGCTGTGGGGGGTAGGCTGGGCGGCGCAGATCACCATGCCTGCGGCGCTGTTGCGCTGCAGCGAGTCCATAAACTGTTGCTGCCTTGCCGCTGACTCCTCGCTGTTGGCAAGAAACAGCATCAGATCGTGGTGTTCCATCTCCCGGCTGAGGCCCGCCGTCATCTCCGCATAGAAGGGGTTGGTGATGTCATGCAGCAGCAGCCCCACCTGATTGCTGCTCTTGTTGCGCAGATTGGCGGCGGTCTGGTTGTAGACATAGCCGAGCTCATCGATCGCCTTGAGTACCCGCTGGCGGGTATGTTCCGAAATCCGTCCCTTGTTGCGCAGGGTCATGGAGACGGTAGCGGTAGATACCCCCAGATGGCGGGCAATATCGGCAACGGTCACATTGCTCATGAGGTGTCTCCTGTCGTGGTAATGAGAGTAAGGATATATCGATTAACCTTGCTGACAGATTTGACATTAATAAATGTGAGTTATTGGTCACAAATAACCCACCAAGTGGTGAGCGAACAGTCGATTCTTTGAGGTTAATCTTGTTTATCAGGTTGGGGTTAACGGGTTAATCGATTTATCTTTCTTGCGGATATCAGCAAGAGAGCAGGCCAATGATTCATTCGAGTTATGTATCCAATTACGACAAGTATCCCGAGATTGCGGTTGCCGGATATGAAGATGCCGCCTGTGCGGGGTGGGACGCGATTGCCCGGCACCTGCTGGCCAAAGTGAACGGGCAGGACAGAGCGAAAGTGGTGCTGGTGATCGACTGCTACCACGGCGTGGATCAGGTTGAGCTGCGCACTCAACTGCTGGAGGAACTTGGGCCCTACACGCTTATTGATGTGGAACAGGCGCGTCTGCCCGAGCCCACCGTGCTGGAAATGCTTGACCGCTTCATCACCGACGATCGGGTATTTGGCGTGATGGCCCCCCACAAGATGGTGGAATTTTTTGACCCGGCGGCGTTAGCCCACCTGCAACGGCAGGTCGCAGAGATCACCAAGGGGCTGGTGGTGGTGATGGGCAGCGGCGCCTCACTGGTGACGCAAGGGGATGTGCGGGTCTATGCCGACCTGGCCCGCTGGGAGATCCAGCAGCGTCTGCGCCGTAAAGATATTGGCAACTGGGGTGCGGATAACATGGATGAGGACATTCTGCGCCGCTACAAACGCGCCTTCTTTATCGAGTGGCGGGTGTTTGATCGTCACAAGGTGGCGCAATTACCGACCATCGACTTCTTGCTCGATACCAATATCAAGGGCAAACCGACACTGGTGACGGGAGTGGCACTGCATGCCGCACTGCATCAGGCGGCGCGCCAGCCATTTCGCGTCGTCCCTTTCTTTGACCCCGGTGTGTGGGGCGGTCAGTGGATGAAGCAAGTGTGTGATCTCTACCCGGCACCCGCCAACTATGCCTGGTGTTTTGACTGTGTGCCTGAGGAGAACAGCCTCTATCTCCGGTTTGGTTCGGTCCGGGTCGAGATCCCTTCGCAAAACCTGGTGCTCTGTGAGCCCAGGCCGCTGCTGGGTGAGCGGGTTCACGCCCGTTTTGGCGCCGAGTTCCCCATCCGCTTCGATTTCCTCGATACGGTGGAGGGGCAGCCGCTCAGTCTGCAGGTGCATCCGCTGACCGAATACATCCAGCAGGAGTTCGGCATGCACTACACCCAGGACGAGAGCTACTACATGCTCGATGCGGCTCCCGATGCCTGCGTCTATCTCGGCACTCGCAATGGCACAGTTCCGCAAGAGATGCTGACGGAGCTGGCGGCCGCCCAGCGCGGCGAGAAGCCCTTCGACGACGAGCGCTTCATCAACCGCTTCCCGGCCCGCAAGCATGACCACTTTTTGATCCCGGCCGGGACTGTGCACTGCTCGGGGGCGGGGGCCATGGTGCTCGAGATCAGTGCCACCCCCTACATCTTCACCTTCAAGTTGTGGGATTGGGGCCGGGTTGGGCTCGACGGTATCCCGCGCCCCATCCATCTGGAGCATGGCAGCAAGGTGATCCAGTGGGATCGGGATACCGACTGGACCGAGCGAAATCTGGTCAATTGCATTGAGCCGATCGCCGAAGGGGAAGGGTGGCGTGAAGAGCGCACCGGTCTGCACGAGCGGGAATTTATCGAGACCCGTCGCCACTGGTTCAGCGTGCCGGTAGAGCACGATACCGGCGGCACCGTGCAGGTGCTCAACCTGATAGAGGGTCGGGAGGCAACGGTAGAGAGCCCGGACAACGCTTTCGCCCCCTTCGTGGTGCACTACGCCGAGACCTTTATCGTGCCGGCGTCGGTGGGCCGTTACCGCATCCGCCCGAGTGGCGAGAGTGAAGGGCAGACCATTGCCACCATCAAAGCCTTTGTGAGGGGGTAACCGAGATGCTGAGGATCCTTATCGCAACCCATGGTTCACTGGCGCCAGCCCTGCTGGCCAGCGCCAATATGGTCTACGGCGAGATGCCTGCCGTGGCGACCGTCTCTCTCACGGAAGAGGGGGGTATCGAGGCCTTTCGTGCCGAGTTTGAACAGACGCTGCACGGCCATGGCGCAGGGGCTGACGGGGTGTTGGTGTTGTGCGACATGGAGTGTGGCACACCTTATAACGTGGCGTGCCGCTTCGCATTTGACCCCGCATGGCCACAGCCGGTTGCCGTCGTGACCGGCGTCAACTTCCCCATGTTGCTGATGAGCGCCGACTGGCTGGCGGCAACGGATGTGCACGAGGCTGCCCGTCAGCTACTGGCACAGGCACTGGAATCCATGGTGATCGCCGCACCGGCGGCGACAAATCCGCAAGATGACAACTTCTAGGAGAGCATGATGGCCATTTCATTTGTACGGATTGACGACCGAGTGATCCACGGTCAGCTGGTGACCCGCTGGGCCAGAGAGCTTCCTTGTGACGGCATCGTCGCGATCGATGATGAGGTGGCGGCCGATCCGCTGCTCTCTCAGGTGATGACGGGGGCCGTGTCGGACACCAAGGTGTGGCTGTTTGATGTGGCGACCGCCATTGCCAAGTTGCCCAAGGTGATTGCCAGTGACAAACGCTACTTCGTGATTGGCAAGTCGCCGGTCACCCTGCAGCGCCTCTGCGCCGCCGGGATCTCCCTTGATAATCTCAACGGCAAAATCAACGTCGGCCCCATGAGTGCCAGAGAGCACACCACAACCATCGGGCCCAATCAATCGGTGACCGCGCAGGAGATCGCAGCCTTTGATTACCTGACAACGCTGGGCCATGAGATCGATTTTCGACTGGTACCGGATGCCAGTCACTACAGCTGGGCAGATGCCCAGAAAAAGCTGAAATAAGGGGAGGAGGGCATCATGTTTTTTGAAGCAACACTCATCGGGATACTCTGTTATCTCGGTGCCCTCAGCAGCCCCTGGCTGCTGGGCTTGACCGGTGGCTGGTACACCATTACCCGCCCGCTGGTTTCGGGCATGCTGGTCGGTGCCATTCTGGGGGATATTCAGACCGGGATCCTGATCGGGGTGGCGGTGCAGGCGGTCTATATCGCCATGGTGACGCCGGGCGGTTCCATGCCGGCAGATCTCAACTTCGTCGCCTTTCCGGCCATTGCGCTGGGCATCATGTCGGGCAAGGAGCCGTCGGTTGCCGTGGCGATTGCCGCCACCATCGGCATCGCCGGGACCATCCTCTTCAACTTCATGATGGTGTTCAACTCCTACTGGAACCACAGGGCCGATGTGGCGCTGGAGCAGGGCGATGAACAGGGGGTTTACCTAAACAGCGCCATCTTCCCGCAGGCCTGCAACTTTGTGCTGCGTTTCGTGCCGACCTTCATTGCCGTCTACTTTGGCAACCAGTACATCGAAGGGTTCATGAACAGCCTGCCGGAGCTGGTGATCCGCACCATGACGGTGGTGGGCGGCATTCTGCCTGCGGTCGGCATTGCCATCCTGCTCAAGCAGATCATCAAGCAGAACAGCATGCTGATCTACTTCCTGGTGGGGTTTGTCGGCATCGTTTTTCTCAAGCTCAACATGGTGGGGCTGGTGATGATTGGGGCCCTGCTGGCGCTCATTCACTACAGCTATAAACCCGAACCCAAGCAAGTGGTCGCTGCCCGCGGTGCCGTGCCTGCCGATGACGAGGATGAATTCTGATGAACACAGAGCTGCAATCAGGGGGGCAGGCTGCCAACAAGCCGGTTGCTCTCACCTCACGGGATCTGCGCGCCTGCTGGCGTTCGTGGATGATGTACAACCTCTCCTCAATGAGTTTCGAGCGGCTCGAATCGTTCGGATTCTGCCTCGGCATGATGCCGGCGCTGAGAAAACTCTATCCCGGCAAAGCCGAACGAATGGAAGCGATGAAGCGCCACGCCTCCTTCTACAATACCGAGCCCCAGATCGGCGCCATTATCAACGGGCTGGCGGTCGGGCTTGAAGAGAAGCGGGCCAATGGCGAGAAGATTGACGGTGAGACCATCAATACCCTCAAGGTCGGCCTGATGGGCCCCATCGCTGGCATCGGTGATTCCATGATCCCCGGTATGCTGGTGCCCATTTTGCTCAGTATCGGTATGGCGCTGGCGGCAGGGGGGAGTGTGTTGGGGCCGCTGTTTTACATCATCAGTTTCAACGCGATCGCCATTACCGGCTCCTACATATTGTTTATGAAGGGCTACAAGCTGGGCACCGGTTCGGTGGAGTCTCTGGTCAGTTCCGAGTCGGCCAAGCTGCGCGAGGCGCTCTCCCTGCTAGGGGTCTTTGTGATGGGCGGGGTGGCAGCCAGTTATGTCAACCTCTCGACCGGACTCGATTTTGTCACCTCGGACGGGGTCAATATCCAGGTGCAGAGCATGCTGGATGGCATCTTCCCCAAACTGATGCCGCTGGTGGTGGTGCTGGGGACCTGGTATCTGATGGCCAAGCGCAACGTCTCGCCGGTCAAAGCGATGCTCGGGCTGCTGGTGCTAGCCTTTGTCGGGGTCGCCATCGGTCTGTTCTGATGGGGTCAAGGCCATTTGGTCAACAATGGGAGAGCCTGGCTCTCCCTTTTTATCGCTGTTGCGAGAGGTAATGTATGCATATCGAGGTGACTGAGGCCGCGCAGCGTTGCCATCGCTGGCTGGTCTCCGAGGCGCTGCCCCGGTGGGGCGCGCAGGGGGTTGACTCCGAGCGTGGGCTGTTTGCCGAGGGATTGGATAGTGCTGGCCAGCCTATGTGGCAGCCGACCCGTTTTCGGGTACAGAGCCGCCAGATCTATGTGTTCAGCCATGCCACCCTGCTGGGGTGGTATGACGGGCACACCCTTGCCGAGCAAGCTGCTCGGGTCGGTATGGCCCATTTTGACGATGGGGCCGGGCATGGCGTTTTCTCCATTAACCGGGATGGTTCGATTGCTGACACATCAATCTGCAGCTATGAATACGCGTTTGCCTTGCTGGCGGAGTGTTGGCTCTATCGTCTGAGTGGCGATCCACGCTGGCAGCAACAGGCCGAGTCGCGCTATCAGGCCATTGAGCAACTCTTTGCGGACCCGCTGCACGGCGGATTTCACTCCAGTTGGCCATCTGGCCCACTGCGCAGCCAAAATCCCCATATGCATCTGTTCGAGGCGCTGCTGGTGGCGGCAGACAGCTTTGATGATGTGATATGGCAGCAGCGGGCAACCGCGCTGTATCGGCTGTTTCGTCAGCGTTTTCTGGAACCCGGGTTACTGCGCGAGTTTTTCGACGACGAGTTGCTGGCGCGTCATGCCGACTCCCGTCTCATCGACCCCGGCCATCACTACGAGTGGTGCTGGCTGCTGGCGCGCTACCGGACTCTTGCCCGCAGCTGGGAAATTCGGCCAACCAGCACCGAGATTGACGAGGCGATCGGGATATTGACCCGCTTTGCCATCCGCCACGGGCACGGGCAAACCGGGCTGGTGATCGATGAGCTGACCGATGATGGGCAACCCTATCGCGATACCAGCCGGCTCTGGTGCCAGACCGAACATTTGAAAGCGCTCTTGGCGGCTTATGAACAACAGGGGGATGAGGCTACCGCCTGCCAGATCAGCGAGGTGGTTGCGCGGATCTTCCACTACTACCTGTTGCCCGCGAAGCCTGGACAGTGGATTGACCAAGTGGATAGCGAGGGAAAGCCGCTGACCTCTCATGCGCCAGCCAGCACGTTTTATCATCTGTTTGTGGCGTTTAGTGAACTGGCCCAGGTTGCGGGGGGAGGGTAGCGGATGGAAGGTTGTCAGAATCCCAGCCGGGGAGTGCTTGCAGATCGCGGTGTGACCCTTCTTGTGCTTTGCGGTGGTTGTCGTTGCGCTGCGCCTTGCAGGTGCTGCAAGCGGGTGTGTAGTGGTCAACTAAATCCGGACAATTGGTTAGGCCGATCTTCGGCGTTTGCTGGCGGCATCCCGACATTGTGTTGATGTGGACGCCGCCAGTTGTAGTAATCCATCAGGTAATAACTGATATCCCGCTTCGCTTCCCGTTGGTTCATGTATCCCGTTACCGGGAGCCACTCTGACTTCAAGCTCCGGAACAGTCGCTCCTTCGGGGCGTATCCCAACAATTACCACGACGACTCATGCTCTGGGTGATGCGATAACGCCACAGTCGTTGCCGAAATGCTCGGCTGCCATATTGGCTGCCCTGGTCAGAGTGAAATTGCACACCCGATAGGCAACCCCGCTGCTGATAGGCCATCTCCAGTGCTTTGATTACCAGCGCTGCATCAGGCTTGTCAGACATCGCCCAACCTATGACTCGCCGGGTATGCAGGTCGAGCACTGCGAATGCCAACGAGCATCGGCCCAGACATAGGTGATATCGCCACACCACACCTGATTGGGTTGCGAAACATCAAATTCACGGGCCAGCGGATTGGGAATATCCGGTCGTTCAGACTGTGCCACCTTATAACGGTGTGCGCCCAGCTGCCTGGATGCCAGCCCAGCCTCCTTCATCAGGTTACGTACTTTGAATCGGCCAATCTGATACCCCAGTTCCCGCATCATCTGACTTGGTGCGGGTCATAGACAGGCCGTTGAGGGAGATGAGTATGGAATGACATCATCATCTATGGTGAGCTGCCGCTCTGTTACTGGAGAGGTGTCGGAGCTCATATATAGGATCTTTAGCAACCCACTCGTTGAACCGTCAGTACCAACACATGGGTCCATAGGTATGATAATTTCCCACAATATTACACTCCATTGCATTCTTTAGGTCGGATATATGCTTCCTGACTTATAAGGCCTGACGTAAACTCTGATGCCCAAGAAAATACCCCTGAAGATAACCAGATTGTAGCTTAATTAGATTGCGAGTGAAGCGGGTCACCATAAAATTAACGGGTGGTGCAATAACCTCAATCTTACAATCGGTTGGAGGATTGGCAATGAAATCGAGAGCGGAATTGTAAGCAATGTGTCGATCCAGCATGGCTTGTACTAGTGTCGACTGGTTTTTCAGCAGTGCTTTAACTATCCAGCTGAAACGGATTGGCTTTTTGCGGTAGCCCCAAGGTTCAGAAAGTACCACCGTCATCCGACGTGCTCCGCGGCGATAGGCTTCAATGACTGGGATTGAATCGCTGATTCCTCCATCGGCCATGGAGCGGCCATCAACGTAAGGTGTTTCCTGATGGAGAACCGGTAGGGCACAACTGGCTGTTAGCGTCTCACCCATGTTGTCTGGTCGAACGGGTAGATAGGTAGCCTTACCACTATCGACATCGGTAGCTACCGCATAGAAAAGCGTGTTCTGAGAGCCGAAAGTCGTAACGTCGAGGGGAAAGTGGCATAGGCTGGCCTGCCATAGCCAGTTAATATCTAGAAGATTTCCACCTTTCAGAAAGCGCAAAGGATTAAAAAAGAGTGAGCTAGATGCCAACTCAGTGATAATGCGATAACTACGATGCGGTTGTTCACTTAGGTAGGATACAAGATTGGTGGCCCCAGCTGATACACCGATAACTAGGTCAAAAGGATAATGGTTACTCTCAGCAAAGGCATCAAGCACACCACTAGCAAAAATGCCACGCATAGCTCCCCCCTCAACAATCAAAGCTGAAGTATGAGAATAAGACATAAAAATACTCCGTCAACAATGATAATTATATGAAAACTGTTCTTCAGTAATAGATGCTTGCCTAATGGCTCTACATGGATGTAATTATCAAAAGTTAAAGTTGACCTGACAGTTGCAACTTTAATGGCTGTCATTACGATTAATATACAAAATGAATTTTGATGTCGTTGTCGATAAACAGATTTTTGCGACATAAAATCAATCTCATCGAGTGATATTAATAATTATCTATGTACATTTTTACTCCATTATATTTTTTTTAAAAATGTTTTTTATACATTTGTTTATTGTTGAATTTGCAATACACATTTCCTTGTTTTTTGCGAAGGCCTCAAACAAGTCAAGTCGTGTGAGGTCATAGGTTCTGGCTTCATGGATGAAGTTCAGCATGAGTCATTAGCTCACAATCGTGAATTACTAGTTCAATGGCGAACGCCGCAAAAAACTTAAATGGAAATCTTTGGCTCGCATAGAGACAGCGCACTGATGGTAATGATATTGAAGGTCATAGTTGGTAGGCGTAGATTGTTGTCATTCTAACAAGAGAGATATGCAAAATTATCAATGTACAGGCGCATGAATAAAACCTTATATTGATAGAGCCCAAAAGGGTTCCATAAAACAATTAAATCGATGATGTTGTTGATCGGTGTTGTCTATTGTTATCGGTGTAGATAAAACTCCACCATCATATTTCAGGAGGAAATGTGAACATACAAGGGCTAAACCATTTTACAATTCGTACTACACTTGTTAATGAAACTGCAGATTTTTACTCCAAAGTAATAGGGATGGCTATTGGCCCGCGTCCAGCATTCTTGTTTCCAGGTGTGTGGATGTATGCAGGGGGAAAACCTATCTTACATATAGTGTCTTTTGTTGAGCCTAATCAACATATGGATATCTACTTAGGCCAAAAAAAAATTGCAGAAGGTTCTGGCTGTGTCGACCATATATCTCTTCAATGTACTAATTTATCAGAAATGCAAGATCACCTAATTTCTATCGGTGAGTCATTTCGTGAAAGAATTATCCCTGAAATATTTGAACATCAACTGTTCCTTGAAGACCCTAATGGGGTAACTATTGAGTTGATTTTTCCATTCTCTCCTGAAGATAGAGTAATGGGGGAGGCCATGCCAGAGATGATGTTTATCTCATGATAAAAAATTAATTTAAGTAATTAGGAATGCATTGTTTATTTTTCTGATTTATATAGCCCACGGTGGAGTATAAATATGGATGTTGTCATTACACCAGAAGACCGTATTAAAGAGTTAGGGTTGAAATTACCAATGACGGCTCCAGCGTTGGGTCATTATGAACCATGGTGTATGGTTGGGAATACGTTTATGACATCAGGGCAATTCCCATGGATAGATGGAGAACTGAAATATAGAGGTCAATTAGGCAAGGAGATTAACTTAGAACAAGGTTATGATGCCTGCCGTCTTGCTGCATTAAACGCTATATCTCAACTTAAATCAGCTGTCGATGACCTCTCTAAGGTTTCTCGAATATTTCGAATAGAGGGCGTGCTCAATGTAGCTGAAGGTGTTGATTTTCATCCTAAAGCGTTAGATGGGGCATCTGATGTAATTAATCCCATTTTCTCTGAGTGCGGTCGGCACACAAGGATGATTTGGACTAATCCAGTGATGCCAATGAACAGCGTCTGTCTTGTTTATATTTTTGCGGAAGTATGCAAAGAACCTTCATGTTGAAAATAACAATGAGAACATCTATTTAAAGTGATGATCGCAAGCAGATTAAATAATTTCAATGTGAATTTTTGAAGTTGCCATTTTGGCTCTAAAACTACGTTTTTATAAAAATGAGGGAATATATGGCTTTTAAATCAAAGAGTGTTTTGTTTTTATGTCTTCCTTTAATCAGTGTTGGGGTTTCTGCTGCAGATTTTAATCTGTCTAGCCAAGATGTTAAGGAAGGGGAAAACATACAGGTTAAGTTTCTTGCAAATGATTTTGGTTGTACAGGTGATAACTTGCAACCAACCCTTTCATGGATCAATCCGCCAGCTGGAACCAAAAGCTATGCCATAACATTTTATGATAAGGATGCAGATACTGGCAGTGGTTTCTGGCACTGGATAGCTATCAATATCCCACAAAATGTAAACACGCTAGTTGGATCTAACTCTCCTTCTGGTATGGTTGTGAAAGCAAATGACACGGGTAAGAAACAGTATTTAGGGCCTTGTCCTCCAGTCGGTGAAGTACATACCTATAGCTATACAGTACATGCGTTGGATACAGATAAGCTGGAAGCTCCCGCCGATACGACTGCCCCGCTAACTGGATATTTCATTAATAAGCATACAATTTCAAAAGCTTCTCTTAATCTACGGGTGTCTCGTAGTTAGTAACTGTTTTATATAGATAAGGATAACTTATGAAAGACAAGATGCACTGGCTAGTGGTCTTGACAGGTATGATATCATTTGTATCTGTTTTGACTTACATAAATCAGTTTGATGGTGCTTGGTCAACAATCTGCATGTTGTTATTCTCAATTTTGATCCCTCTGTCCGCACTGTTCTTTCGACGAAACAATGTTGTTTGGTTTCTATTTACCACTTTTTTTACAACTATTGTGGTCAGAAACGCAGATCAACATGACTGGTCACAGGTTGGTTGGTGGACGGCACTAACATATTTCCCATTGTTGCTACAGCTAATTTTTATCCTGCATGAGGGGTATCAAAAGTATGGGTCACAGTCGATGGTGCTCTCTTTTATTCGCATGTTCATCGGTTTTAACTGGCTGACTCACTGTACGGAAAAATTGTTTGTTTCCAATCATGATGCGGGATTGGTAGGTTTTTTCCAAACGGTGGTTGGGCCTAATACTTTTGGTACCATGCTGAGTGAGCAGTTTGCCGTCAATATGATTATTTTTGGCGGATTAGTGGAACTGACTGCCGCGATCTCTTTGGGGCTAGGTGTACTATCCCGATTTGGCGCTTTAGCTGCTGCACTCTATCTGATTGCTGCAGAAGTAATGAGCGGGCATTTTGGGGTGGGGTACACGTGGATGATGCCCGGCGGCGGATGGGAAGTGCCGTTTTATTTCTTTATGGTGACAATTCCCTTCATGCTGCCTCGCAGTGGTGGTGCGTTATCACTGGATAAAGAATGGCGGTTGTCACAACGTTTTGGCGAGCCCATCGGCAAAGCCACAGGATTTTAATACCGAGGATGATGGTTGGCTGATATTGGAAACGAGCCAAAGCATTAGTTGTGGCGGTTGAATCCACACTCGCTCAGCTTTAGTAACTCCTAAAGATGGCCAGAGTTCCCGTGACCCCGACCTTTTTCATTTCTGGCCCGCCTCGTGCGGGCTTTGTCGTTCTGGGGGGAGGGGACTGAATCGCCCCCAGTTCCCTAGACACCTTACAGCCTAAAATGAGGCAACTATTGGATGTGTTATCCAGAAACATTCAAAATCAAAGCGGTTAATCACATCGAACGGTTGTGGCACTATTAGGATCGGTTATTTAGAGGCTTGCAGGCGGTAAGACCATAATAAACAGAGACAACAGAGACAACAGAGACAACAGAGACAACAGAGACAACAGAGACAACAGAGACAACAGAGACAACAGAGACAACAGAGACAACAGAGAACTATATCACGTGTAGAGGCGATATGAGAAAGATATTTCTTTTAAAAATAGCTAGTTAGTTATCATTTTCGATAGTATCTCTTACCAGCCAGTCATGGAATATTTGCACTTCCGGACGAATTGCTGACTGCTGAGGGGTGACGATGTAGTAAGACCATCCAGGGGCCAGCGATGATCAGGATGAAGTTGGATCAGTTGCCCGGTTGAAATGAGTTGCTTAACCAACGTGTGACGAACCAACGCTACGCCCTGGCCACTCAATGCGGACAGAATAACGGCGGATGTGGAGTTGATGTGCAGGCTACTCTCTCTAGCTTTTGGCGCATGGACTGCTTCAAGCACATCCTTCCACGAAGGGAAGTCTGCACCGGGATGCGGTGTATCATCGTAGACCAGTTTTTGCGTGGCTAGCCATTCACCGCAGGATGTCTTTTCTGGTGGAACAAGACGTGGGCTGCAGACCAGCACGGCTTCCTCGTTCATCAGCCATGTTTTGTTTACACTTGGCCAGTCCCCCTGACCACATCGGATTCCAACATCCGCCTCACTGTGTGAGACATCCATCAATTTTTCAGTCACGTTCAGGCGAAGGTCGATGCCTTCGTGAGCTGCAGCGAAGCGATTAAGTCGTTCCATAAACCAGTGCATCACCAACACCTGAGATGCCGTTACCGTGACCACGGAGCGTGATTTGCGACTCCGAAGTTTCTTCAATCCCATATCTAGTTTATCGAGCCCGATAGTGATGTCTTGCAGCGCCTCTTGGGCATCATCAACTAGAGAGAGACGTTCTTTGCCTGAAGGTGAGCGATGCAGCAAGGGGTGTCCGACCCAGCTTTCCAATGCCCGAACGAGTTGGCCCACTGCAGCAGGTGTCACCCCCAACTCTTGCGCCGCGCGGGTAAAGCTCCCATGGCGGGCTGTTGCTTCAAATGCATGTAACCATTTCAGGCGGTTCAGGGATCGCATCGGCTCGTTTCTCGGTTTCATACTGTCAACCAATATACCATCACCAGATAGTTTTTCTTTCTCATTGGGCAATTTCTTCTGATTCGTCAGCTGATCATGAGGATGGCATTCTAACGTCACTTGATGAGGGTATGCCTCTTGTCATCTGTAAACTCATGATTTTGGAGGATTAGTGATGAAAGCATCTTTTGCAGGCAAAAAACTGTTAGTGGTGGGTGGTACTAGCGGTATGGGATTTGAGACAGCAAAGCTGGTACTACAAAATGGTGGTCGGGTTGTACTGGTCGGCAATCGCAAAGATAAAGCAGAACTTGCACAGCAGGTTCTCGCGTCTGATGACCAAGTTTCCGTTATTGTCGCTGACCTGAAGAGTGAAGAAGGGATGCTGCATGTGATCAACATCATCAATGCTCAGCACAAAGACATCCACTTTTTGGTGAATGCGGCAGGGGTGTTCTTTCCAAAGTCATTTATTGAGCATGAAGTCGCTGATTACGACACTTACATGAATATTAACCGGTCCGCCTTCTTTATTACTCGTGATGTTGTGCGCAACATGATAAAGGAGGGCATTCAGGGATCTATCGTGAATATCGGCTCAATGTGGGCCCAGCAAGCGATTGTGGCCACTCCATCTTCAGCTTACTCAATGGCCAAGGCTGGTTTGCATGCATTGACGAAAAATCTGGCTATAGAGCTGGGCAATAAAGGGATCCGTGTTAATGCAGTCTCTCCGGCTGTAGTTCATACGCCTATTTACGAAGGGTTTATACCAAAAGACGACGTAAAAGATGTGATGAAGAGCTTCGACAGTTTCCACCCGATTGGCCGTGTAGGGACATCTGTGGATATTGCCGAAACTGTGGTGTTCCTGCTGTCTGGAAAAAGTGGTTGGGTAACTGGCGCTATCTGGGATATCGACGGTGGTGTGATGGCTGGTCGTAACGCCTGATGCTGAGTTTACCGCATGTATTTAGGATATATGCGGTAATTTTTCAAGTAACATGAGCAGATTATTAGTGTGTGATGTTGTCATGATGATTCTGGTTACTTATTAAGCTCAATATTTGACTGGTTTAATAGTGCCTGTGTTTCGTTCATTTCACGTTCGGCTCTTGCAAGATATTGCTCCATTTTTTTATCGCGGTTGTTTTGGGCGTTGATCAACACCTGTTCAAACATATTCCTAATTTGTTCTGTATTGCAAGCTGACTCTTTGGATATAGTTAAGTAGAGTTCAGCCTTAGGAATCATGATAGGGCTTGCCTTTAGTGTAGTTATCCCAAGTTGGTTCATATATATATTGGCTGCATTATACTCATATACTAGGTAATCAACCCTATTTGCTTCAAGCATTCTTAGAGCCTGTCCAATTGTTGGTACAATATGTATGTTTAAGTGTGCACGAGCATAGTTGTCAAAAACCTCTCCAAAACTGTTGTTGATAACCGTTATTCCACGTTCAGAAATTAAGTCTTCCCATTTTGCATAGTTTTTGCTTTTCTTTTTATTGACAATGATTGCAGGGCCAGTGAAATGTATCCCCGGTTTCAAGTAATCCATGTACTTAGCACGTTCAGCTTTGTAAAATACTCCCGCGATCATATCTATTTGACCTAAGAATGCATTTTTTTGCACACGTCCCCAAGGGCCACTATAGATAACTTTTATCTTCCTTCCAGTTTGTGACGCAATGTCATCTAAAATATAACGAAATACACCATTTAATAATTGTGGATTTGTTTTATCTCGCCATAAATATGGGGGGTATTCAGGATTTCCACTGATAATAATTTCACTACAGTTAGAAGTTGTTGCTCTAATTGATAGACTGAAAAATATAATGAATAAGAGATAGAATATGTTCCAGTGATTTTTTTTACTCATGTCGCCACTCCTTGGCATGATCTATTCCAAGATGGAATCTACATCCTTATTATTTTTGTTTAAAGATTTTTTGTTATGGTTACCAGTCAACACCTCACAGCTCGACCTCATATGAGGCCGGAAGCGGAATTGGATCAGCTTCTGGCCTAGTAGGCGATTATATACCTATTTGCTACAAGGAAGAAATAACGAGGGAGATGGTCAGCGAGTGGTGGGGTAGGGGAGAGATAACGCGCTCAATCTGAGACTCATCCCACATTTGATACCTGAACGCTATACGCTCAACGCGATGGCCATTACAATGACTGTCATGGGTGGGGCAAGGTTGTAGAACGATGACGACAGCAAATATCAACATACAGATGCTGACATGGGCGCGGGAGCGCTCCGGCCTTTCTATGCCTGAATTTGCCAAGAAGTGCGGCGTGTCTGAAGAACGTCTGCAAGAGTGGGAAGAAGGCAAGCGCCCCATGACGTTCAAACAAGCCATGGACTTTGCCGTGAAGGCGCATGTCCCCTTTGGCTATCTGTTTCTTCTGCAGCCCCCTGTCGATGAACTGCCTATCCCTGACCTCAGAACCGTCGATAGCAAAGGGGTCGGACGCCCCAGTGCTGCTCTGGTTGAGGTCATCAAGCTGATGCAGCTTCGCCAGGAATGGTTCCGTGACCATCTCAGGCTCCAGATAGCTGAGCCTAATCCCATCTTGGGCCGCTTCAATGCCCGGTCCGATGCCCAAAAGATTGTCAAAGATATGAGGGCAAAGCTCGGTGTGCCTGAACATCCCACCAGAGGGAGTTGGGAAACCTACTACCGGGATCTGGTTCGTCGAATCGAAGCTTGCGGCATTTTAGTGATGCGCCAAAGTGACGTGGGCCATCACACCCGTCCTTTGTCTGTTGATGAGTTCAGAGGCTTCGCGATGGTAGATAGCTACGCACCGTTGCTGTTCGTCAACGATGCCGATGCGCCAGGCGCCCGGTTGTTCACGCTCATCCATGAGCTTTGCCACATCTGGATTGGCCAGTCCGGTATCTCCGATGGCGGGGTTGCCAACCATCGCCAAGAAGAAACCCTCTGCAATGCTGTCGCTGCGGAGTTTCTTGTGCCAGCCTCTGAATTCCGTCAAATGTGGCGTGAAGAGTATGAGGAATGGCAGGATAACCTGGCCGAGCTGGAAGCACATTTCCATGTCAGTACCTGGGTATTGGCTCGCCGTGCCCAGACCCTTGGTTACATCAGCCATGATGAATATGTTGAGTACGTGCAGAAACTGCGTCGTGAATACAAAGAACGCCCGAAAAAGGGCAGCGGTCCGGATTACTACAAAGTCAAAAATTCGCAAATAAGCCATCTGTTCTCTAGGGCAGTTGTGAGTGAAGCACTCAGCGGTCAGTTGTTGTTAAGAGATGCCAGCCATCTACTCGGTGGAATAAAACCTGGCAAGATTGCCCAATTTGCTAGGGAGCTTGGGTGAAATATCTGCTTGACGCAAACACGTATATTCAAGCAAAAAACCTTTACTACCAGATGGACTTCTGCCCAGCATATTGGGACTGGCTGGATTTACAGTTTCAACAGGGGGTCGTGGGGAGCGTCGGTATGGTAGGCCGCGAGTTAAAGGATGGTGATGATGAGTTGGCTGCGTGGGTGGCAACCAGACAACACCATTTTGTCGATGATACTGATGTTGTGACTCAAGCCAACTTTGCGAAAATCGTGCAAACAGTGGCGGGCACAAGCCACTACAACCCCGCTAATCGGGACCAATTTCTGGCTAAAGCCGATCCGTGGTTAATCGCCAAGGCAATGAGCCTGAGCGCCATAGTGGTGACGAACGAAGGGCTCGTGGATCTCTCCTCACGCAAAGTCAAAATCCCCAACATCTGCAGAGCCTTTCATGTGCCATGCATCAACACGTATGCGTTGCTCCGTGAGGTCAAGGCTCGATTTATTCTTGAGAGTTGATCCGAGTTCGCATGCAACTTGGTGAGTGCTACACGATTTAATCGCACCAACCGCGGAGGATATGGATGTCTCCAGATGAACTCTTTGAAAAAGCGGCTGCCTGGGCGCGGCAACAAGATCGGTTCATCACCAGCCTGCAGTTGTGTGACCAGTTTCACGTATCACTAACTGTTGCTGGGCGGCTCATCCGTAAGCTCATTACCCATCCTCGGATCACCGCCGAGTTCAAGCGGGAGAAGTGCATTATCAGCGATGGGCAGCAATGACAATGGTGATGGTTCGGGTGATAAAAATCGCCAAGGTGCCTATGGGGCCGCCTAAGCCGGCCAAGGCAATTAAGCCAACTCATCCTCGGGCTATCCCAGCCAAGAAAGATGAGAAGATCGTGGGCAGGCTCAAAGAGCTTGTGGCGAGAATGCCCAGGTGATCGAGAGAGCCGTTGTCTTGGCGGCTTGATGTAGTGGTCAACTAAATCCGGACACTTGGTTAGGCCGAACCTCGGCTTTTGCTGGCGGTATCCCGTCATTGTGGTGATGTGGACGCCGCCAGTTGTAGTAATCCATCAGGTAATAACTGATATCTCGTTTCGCCTCTCGCAAGCTCATATATCCCATAGCCGGGAGCCACTCTGACTTCAGGCTTCTGAACAACCGTTCCATCGGGGCGTTATCCCAGCAGTTGCCACGCCGACTCATGCTCTGGGTCATGCGATAGCGCCACACTCGTTGCCGAAATGCCCGGCTACCATATTGGCTGCCCTGGTCAGAGTGAAATAGCACACCGGATGGGCAACCCCGCTGCTGATAGGCCATCTCCAGTGCTTTGATGGCCAGCTCGGCATCTGGTTTATCTGACATCGCCCAGCCCACAACCCGCCGGGTATGCAGGTCAAGCACCGCTGCCAGGTAATGCCAACGGCCACCTGCCCAGACGTAGGTGATATCGCCACACCACACCTGATTGGGTTGCTGGACATCAAATTCGCGGGCCAGCAGATTGGGAATGTCCGGTCGTTCTGACCGTGCCACCTTATAACGGTGTACGCCCGGCTGTTTGGATGCCAACCCGGCCTCCTTCATCAGGTTACGTACTTTGAATCGGCCAATCTGATACCCCAACTCTCGCATCATCGACATCAAAGCGCGGCTGCCCGCTGAGTTCCGGCTTTCTTTGAACAAACGGCGCAACTCACAGCGCTGTTGCATACGTTCACGGTTAATCGTCCGCCTGCGAGCCAGATAATCGTAAAAACAGGAGGTGGGAACATCGAAGGCGCAGCAGACCAGAGTGATGGGGGCTTGCTCCCTTAATCGGTCTATCAGCGCGTACGTGTGAACTCGTCCGCCATCAAGAGAGCAGTAGCCTTTTTTAGAATGTCCTTTTCACGTTCGAGCCGGTTGATGCGGGCTTCCAGCTCCTGAATTTTCTGCTGCTCCGGAGTCAGTGCTTTGCCGATTGGGGTTGTGCCAGTTCGTTCGGATTGCAGTTGCTGAACCCAGCGACGGAGCACGGTTTCACCGACATCCAGTGAACGGCTGGCTTCAGGGACAGAATATCCCTGGTCGAGCACCAGGGATGCGGCTTCGAGTTTGAATTCGGCTGTAAATGAGCGACGTAATCTTGTCATTGAACACCTCAGGTCATGGTGGCGACTGTACCACCTAAAATGGTGTCCGGGATGATTAGACCACTACATGAGTGCTTGCTTGGTAACATATATTTGAGTCGGGTACTGAGCTGGTATATCTATATTTAGTTGCTCATGAACTTGATCTAAATCAATTAACGTTTCTGTTAATGACCTCCATACCAGCAATAGAGTAATTAGATAATCGCAATAGGAATTTATACAGCCCGGTCTCTATGGATGTAATTTATCATAGGGGAAAATCGGGGGGGCTTATGATTATATATGGGAAATACGGTGGTGCTGCATTGCGAGCAGTACACTTGATGGTGCAGAATAATTATGACCATGTCAGTGCCTGGGATATGGCGATGTTCGAAGCATTCGGAGAAGACTTAGGCGTTAAAAAGTTCAAAAACAACCCTAAGGTTACATTTCTGACCCTATGCAGTTTAAGTGCGATTAGCTGTGTCATGCCAATCTATTATAATGCAGCCGCAAAGACTAAGCTGTATGTCACCACAGCTCTTGATATCCTTTCCTCTAAAGATAAAACTACACCGATTAATCCTGATGATTTATGGCAAGAGGTCATTAGTGCTTGTGATGCTGCAGCCACACTGAAGCACAACAATCAGATGGATGTCGTTCTGACACTATGGTACGCAAATGTACTGAATACCCATTGGGCGAGTGATGAGCTGGAGCTTAGGGCTGACTTGCTGTAATCGTCATTTCGTAGAGTAAAAAGACCAAGGTGCTGATCACCTTGGTCTGTCATACTATTTTACTCTGGTGAGTGAGCCACTATCAGAGTGGGCAAATGGCTTGCCATAGACCTGCAAGCTAGTGGTTTGGTTGTACTTGAGTTTGTCTTTTTCTGAGAAGTCGAGCGTTAATGTAAAGTCTGTCGTCGTGTCATTGGCTGTCATATAGGTGCTTTCAGCAATGCCACGCTTCCCTGTTTTGAAGTCAATCTTGTTGCCAGCGTTGCCTTCGGTCACAACACAAACTGCACGAGGAATGCAGTATGAGTTATAGACAACTTGATTTTTCTTGTCATAGATAAGGTAGCCACGTTGATCGTGGAATTTTCCATTATCCCTTTTTCTGAATACCTCCTGCTTGTAGTACATCGCTACAAGGTACTGCTCACTGGCATTCTTCGCATCTGCCGCAGGTTCGAAGGTAATCGTTTCATAGAATGGCTCTACAGCAGGGCCACCTTTGCCTACCTTGCTTCCTTCCTGCCCTGGCGCAACATCTACACCACCTGTATCAGTGCTTTTCCATGTTCCTGCCAACTGGGCGAGGGGGCCAAAATCCAGGCCGTTTATCATTGTGTCTGAGTCTGCGTAAGCCAGAGTTGAACTGGCCAGTAAAATAGCTGGAATTACTAACTTACTCATATATAACTCCCATCAGAGGTCACTGTTATTATTGTTTTCAGCGCCCTGAATTTAAAAATGTGAGGGAGCAGGGTCAATATGATATTGGTGGCCATGTTTGATTTTGTGAGTCGAGGTTTGTTTTTTACTATGAATAAAAACCAGCTTTGATCTGAGTCAGCTTTCATTTCCAGATTTAAAAAACACTAATGTGAATCTAGATCAAATTTTGATTTTGACTACTGGAGATTCGAAGCCTTAATTAATAATTGTTTTGGGAACGTACATTCGGATACAAACCGTCACCAACTACACACGGAAGTTTGCTGAGCCCAGTCGTAGGATGAAGTCATGGAGAACAGCTCCATCACCCAATAAGGATTGAGACCATGAAAAAGATCATCCCCCTGGCAGTAGCTGCAGTTTTCGCCCTGACCTCTGGTTTCACCATGGCGGCTACCCCGGCCAAGGCTGCGGCACCGCAAGCGGTCCAAACCAAGGTTGTCAAAAAGCAGCATCATCAAACCAAGCATCATGCCAAGGCCCCGGCAGTTAAAGTAGCGCCGGCAACCAAATAAGTTTGGTGGTAGTGAAGTAAGCAAAGGGAGGCTCAGGCCTCCCTTTTTTCATCTGCATTGAAGTTTATGCCAGACAGATTTTTGCTGCGCGCTTGGGTCAGATCTATAAACTTCGGTTCTGTGATAAGCCAGATACTCGCATTGTTTACCGTTGAATGTTCCAACGTTGAGGGGGATGCTAATGCTTTATAGTTCTAACATTTGTTCCATCTCTGTCTTCTCTGAGGCTCCAAAGTATTTACTCGGTGCCTTATTTTAATAATCACCTTTAAGGTTTATTGTTACCTTAGGAGTTATTGTAGATGCTATTGCCGGTTACAACATCTCTTCCATAATCTACCCAAAGTCTGTCTAATGTATTTTTATCGATGTTTTCCATATCGATATATCTTTGGTTTTTAATGCCAAATTGATGCATTTTAAATATATCTTCTCCACTCGTGTTATCCATTTGGATTGAATCTCCACCAGGGCCAAACTGATAATATTTTGAATGTTTTAATCCAAATTTATCTTTGTAAGAAATATATATGTATTTCTCTATGAAACTAACAACTGAACGAGATTTTGTTTCGTGTGTGGTTTTAAATTCTTCGAAGGTCTGATCTAGTTTTCTAGTACTTTTAATTTGAATGGTACTCATCTTTCCATTGTTTGGATCTTCAACTATAGTAAAACTCTCTGGGTAGTTATCTATTGGAATAAAAGCGTTAATCAAATGAGGCACTTGCTTGGGTGGTTTGTTGCTATTAATAACTTGAAGTTCCCTCACAGAAAGAAAAGCGACTATGGAACTATTAAGATCATATAAATCCTTTCCTGTATTTAATATTTCAACACTGTCAGATACGTCGCCATTTTCATCTATAACTGTTCTGATTTTTGCCTTCACATCAGGAAGTTGTTCTTGCTCTTGCAATTGTATCGCATGATTAGCGACCTCTAATTGAGCTCGATCGACTTGCAGCTGGGACTCAGCGACTGTAAGTTGAGATTTGGCTATCTTATTTGATTGGTATGAAACCAATATAGCCATTATCCCAAGCAAAAGGCTTGAAGTAATTTCAAAATAAATTTTATTTTTCTTAAGGAATAGCTTGCACATTTGTCATCCTCGCTTTCTTAATGATGCAATTTCATTGCAATAAGATTTATACCAGCATGTATCTTATTTTAATGTCTGGGGTATTATAAACCTCCACAAAAAAGATTCAAATGAGGTTTATCTCCTAAGGCGTGACATTGCTCGTTATTTCGCCTTAACATGGTCCTGCTGGACTTAGACCACCCGGCTTTGTATGACCACTCAGGACCCAGACCATGACCAAGCTACACATCCGAGATCTATCCGCAGTTTGCTCCTGTGGAAATTCCTGTATTGCCAATAGGTCCCCTGTGTTTATCAGTCACCGGAGGTGATGTGGATCTGACCTTGCTGAGGATGTCTGGCGGGGTTTTGGTTCCATCCACCCCGGCAGATGCAGAAGTTATTCGGTTGATGCCTATTGGTACCACTATCCAGGCTCAGGGTAGGGGACGCCGTAATCCCGCCTTCCACCGCAGATTCTTTGCCTTACTCAATCTGACCTTCGACTACTGGGAGCCAACTGGCGGCTTAGTCTCGCCAGCAGAACAGGGGATCTTAGACCGCTTTGTTCGTTACCTCTCACGCTTCGGTGCCACCCATACCTTAGACCAAGCCAAAGAAGAGTTCATTGACCAACTTGCCAGCCTCCGAGTAGAGCGCCATGGCCCCCAGGCCGAGAAGTCATTCGAGGTGATGCGTAAATGGCTTACTGTCGAGGCCGGCTACTACACCATCGTGATACTGCCGGATGGGGGCATACGGAAGGAAGCCAAGAGCATTAGCTTCGCCAAGATGGGGCAGGAGGAATTTGCAGATCTCTATCGCGCTGTCTTCGGCGTTTGCTGGCGCTATGTCCTCAGCTTGCAGTTCAGCTCTGAAGTTGAGGCTGAGGAGGCTGTCACTCAACTAATGGGATTTGCCTGATGAGATTTGAGACGAGCCCGATCCGTTCTCAGGCGCTCCGTGATGACGCCCGAGGCCAGCTCTGCAAGCTTCAACTGCCCGGTGTCTGTATGGGTGGCACCGACACTACCGTTCTGGCTCACCTGCCGAGTACCCCACACGGCATGGCCCTGAAGGGGGATGACCTAGTGGCGGTTGAGGCATGCTCTGCCTGCCATGATGCTATCGATGGCCGACTTTTTTATGACTGGGAACCTGGGGAGCGAGAGGAGGTGATTTATTCCGCGTTTACCCGCCAGTTGCACAGCTGGGTTGTGCGGGGGCTAATCAGCGTCAAAGGCGCTGCATGAGCCATTTGCTTTTAATCAGGACCAAGACCACACGAGGACCAACTCATGAGCTACTCACTCGAAATGGCATTGCGACTGTTCTCACCGAAGGGGGCACTCCATGAGCCAATCAGCGGTAACTTCAACGCCCTGAGGCGGGATGAATTGATTGGTGCCCTACACATGGCAGCTAAGGATAATCCACTGGGCCTGCAGTATCTTATGGCCGATCACCTGGTAGACCCGCAAGCTATTGAAGGGTTGCTGGCCCACTTCAGCACCAATCTTGGTAGCGACGAAGTGGGCGCGATGGCTCTGGCTATCTTGCTGAGACGCCCACTGCCAGAACAGCTGGAACGCCTGGTGTTGTCCCATCCTTACTATGACAAAGAGCGCCGCCGGGCAGCTGTGGTGATGGAGAAGGCCAAGCGGGCGCACCGTCAAGGTAATGACCATGAGTATCAGCGCCTGCTGGATGAGCGTAACGGGATATTGAGTGCAGCCCAGGATCGCTGTGCGGATGAGATCCTGCAAATTGGGCGCTGTCCGTACTGTGCCGGAACCGGTCGGCGTCAGCGTATTGGTGGGGAGTGTCATAAGTGTCATGGAACTGGGCGGGTGGCTCCTGACATCACTCTGGTTTCCCGTCGATTCGGGGAGACAGTACAACAATCAGTTGAACGCTTGGTGGATGAGGCGATCCACCAAGCGTCTGACCTGGCCAGGCTCATGGACCGGCAGGTGTGCGAGATGCAGGCAACATGAGTGTGAATATATTACTCAATATTCCAAATGAGGGCAGGCTAAGGCTAGGAAGTTGATGATGCCAAAGCCTGTGACACATAGCTATTTAGTCTTACAGAAGGGGGGCTAGAACGCTGATGCACGGCCTTTATTTTTAATGATGAAACTGTCTCTATAAACATGTCATTGTGCTGATAATGGAAAACTGCTGAAATATGCTAGCAGTTTAATGGCAGTTCACTCTGAATATAATCTGCGATATGGTTTATAACCTGGTTTACTACAAATGGCTGGCTTTCTCGACGTCGATAGATTAGATATATTTTTTGATAAAAGTTAAATTTGTAGTCAAACAATGGGATTAATCTTTCTGACTCAATATAGTCTTGCACTGTATAATATGGCGCATATACGATGCCTAGCCCATTTATAGCCATTTCAATAGCACTGGACATGTTGTTGCAACTTAGCTTGCTTTTTACATTTATTCTGACATGTTCACCGTTGATGGTGAAGCTCCACTGGTTACATTTTTTGGGATAGAGAGCATTATCATTCCATATAATGCATGGTAATTTATCCAAACTACTCAGGTCACCCAGAAAAGAGTTGAATAAGTTGGGCGATCCAAAACAATTGTAGCCGATTTCAGCTATTTCTCTGACAATGACAGAGTCATCCTTGGGGAGTGTAGAAGACATAATTAAGTCCCATTCGTCATTGTGATCTGGCTGATACTCACCTAATGTCGCAATAAGTTTGATGCTGATGTCATTGTTCAGTGTGCTGAAGCATGGAGATATTTTACTAGCGACGAAGTTCAAAGCGATGTTATCACCGTAGATATAAACATCGCCACAAGATGACGATTTATAGCTGTCTATAAATTCATATAAATCACCATATGCATCTAATATTGCATCTATTTTCTTTATAAATGTACGGCCTACCGTGGTTGTAGTTACACCACTATTATCTCTGTTGAAAACTTTAAAGCCAAGAGACCTCTCAAGATCGCTTATTATTTTGCTTACATATGGCTGATGTGAGTTAAACTTAGCTGCCGCAGCACTCATACTCTGCAAGTCATCAACGGTCTTGGCTATAATCAGAGATTTTATTTTTAAAGATGAGATTCTTTTCATTTTACCTTACGCTGATTAGCTGTAGTTAAAGTTATATTATTCCATTTTTCCTACATAACTGACATACGAGAATCGTTATGTCAGCATATATATTTTTTTTGGTGACAGCCGGCGATTAGCTGTGTAAAAAGGCATGGTGTATATTTATTGCAACTTTTAGCTTCTTAATTTAGATCTGTTCTGGATCACAGTATTTTAAGTTTTCATGCTGACCAGATGATGTGGGAGGGATACGGTATGTCTGGCCTGATTGCTGCACTGAGAGGGAAAGGGGTCGATCTTCAGCCCTATCGAATGATTGGCATTGAACGGGTTGAGTCATTTAATGAAAAACGCAAAGGTTTGTTCAACCCTACTATCATCAACTCCTTCAAACCTGTTGTACAAGAGCTATTTACAGCAACGTCACTGAGAGCTCAGTTAGATGGTTTTTCATCATTTTCTCAATTGGAGGAGGGTGACTTAGAAAGCGAACGTCTATTGGAGTTATTCTACAGACCTCAGAATGATATATCCCCAGTTAATTTTTATAATTCCTGTGATGCGATATCACTCATTGAGCTTACATTATTACAACTGAGCGATGCACTTATCAATGCGCGTAAGGAGCGAGCGACAGACTTATTTTTAAAAGTGGAGTCACGCATTTTATATGCACTAGATGAGGCATTGGTATACTTTGCGACAATTTTTGGTTCATATGGTATTAATTTATATATTGAGATTAGTCATCGGCCATTTGTTTCTAACAACATCCCTATAAGTACACTGATCCGATTGCATGAGCACGGCGTCAATCTAGTTTTAGATAATTTTGCATGGCGTGGTGGGGATTGGCGAGAACGTTATATTTCAAGTGGGATATTTTGTTGTGTGAAGCTTGATACACCACCATTATTACAAAATGAAATTAATAGCTTCAAGGATTCATTGTTGCTCTTTCAGGAAAAGTATAATCTTAAAACAATAGTTGGGAAAGTTGAAACGAAGAGACAAAATGAGATTGTCCTTTCCACAGGGTGTTGGGCAGTACAGGGGTTTTATTATTCTAGACCTAGGACTGTTAAACTAATGGACTTGCATTCACTGTGAAATATAAACATATTGATAGGCTTTTTCTAGAGAAGCCAAGGTTTTACAATATGGCTATTCTTATAGTATCAATTGTATTTATGGTAGCCGCCATTTTTTTATTGTTTAACTATGAAAAACGAAGTCTTTCTCTCGAGAGTGAGCGGTATGCTCGTAGAGCAGTAGTAGAAATAAATAAAATATTTAATGAAGTTGAACGGGGTATTGATGAAGTATTCAAATCCAGCACAACACATATCTGCTTATCATCAATTAATAATTTAATAGATACGGCAACACGAAATCCTTACACCATGGTGTATTACGTGGTCGATAAATCAGGAGGCGAATGCTCATCTTATAAGGATAATTATGGGGGGATAGCAAGCATCTCCCAACAGATGAAGGATATAGATTTAAATAAAAATGGTGTCTATCTAAAGGTTTTCATGAATCGGCCGGTTTTTTTATTGGTACGCAGTCGCCAGGGCGTCAGTGTGGTTGGATTTGTCGATCTTAGATATATTACTGACCTGATAGTAGATAATAATGACATGAGTGATGCCATAAGCTATGGCTTGACTATTGATAGTAAGCATGATGCTAAAATACTTAACTCGATAGGCTTGGTTGCACCGCTAAATGATAAACCAACAATAAACAGTAGTTCTGAAAAATATGGTTTTGGCATTACTGCTTATATGAAGAGTGATGCATATATCATGATGGCTTTTCTTAAGATTTATGGATGGGCTGTTTTTATAATAATAGGGCTTTCAATTGTAATTCTTATTGTGCTGTATCGTTGGATCAATAAAATCGACTTCATTTGTCAAGATATAAGAAAAGGGATCCTGCATAATGAATTTATCCCCTATATCCAGCCCATTGTAGATAGCTTAACCCTTGAGGTTATCGGAGGCGAAGTGCTTGTTCGGTGGCAGCACCCCGTCTATGGTTTGATCAGCCCCGCACAGTTTGTTGAAGCAGCAGAGCGTTCTGGGGCTATTATCCCCATCACCGAGCAGTTGATGAACACGGTTGCTGCTCGGCTTAGTTCCAGTGATGTGTTGGTTTCTTCTAAATTTACTATTAACTTTAATGTGACGCTGTCGCAGCTCATATCACCAGATTTGGTTCAAGTCTGTTCGAATTTTATCTCTGCTTTTGAAGGCAATGCCAGGCCGCAACTGTGCCTTGAAATCGTCGAACGAGGTATGCTGGATGACCACACTGAATTACAAATGATCTCCGCATTTAGAAAGCTTCATTCAAAAGGGATCTGTTTTGCGGTGGATGATTTTGGAACCGGCTATTCTTCACTCAGACATGTTTATTCATCTTATATTGGTGCAATCAAGATAGATCAGTTGTTTGTTAAAGACATTGATAGCAATAAAATGGCTTATGAGATTGTGATGAATATCATAGACTTAGCTTCTCGTATCGGGGCTAAGGTAGTGGCTGAAGGTATTGAGAAACCCATGCAAGCAAAGGTTTTAAGCAAGATGGGGGTTAACTGTTTCCAAGGCTATCTCTATGGAAAGCCAGTGCCAATGGATACATTCATTACCTCTTTCATGAGGAAGCAATGTCTACACCTGGCCGTGTCTACTAGATGAGATTTGAATGTGCCTCCAAAAATTGGGGGCTTCAAAACGCAACAAATAACATTTAATTTACTTCTTTTATTGTTATTTCTTTAAATGGAACTTGTGCTTTGTTATCATGATGGCGTGCCAGTCGTATTTTGTGGTCATGAACTACATAAATAGTAACAGCGTTATGGTGGATATAGCATGAGTGAATTTCTTAAAGTGTTGATGAATGTTCGCAGTCTGCGGGCTACTTTGCGTGAATTGACCATGGAGCAGTTGCAGGACGCGAAAGAAAAATTTGATGCTCTTTTCCAGGAGCGCGAAGAAGCAGTCCTTAAAGAAATGGCAGCAGAAGAAGAACGTAAAGCCAAGCTTGCAGAATTCCAAGCCCTGCTCAAGGATGCCGGCATTGACCCAAGCGAACTGCTGAGCGCCGGGGCTGGGGAACGCAAAGGCGCCAAAGAACCGGCTGCCAAACGAGCTCCTCGTCCTGCGAAGTACAAATATACCGAAGATGGTGTAGAGAAAACTTGGACTGGCCAGGGCCGTATGCCCAAGGCAATTGCAAAAGCTGTAGCAGATGGGGCTTCTCTCGAGAGCTTTGCTATCTGACAACAAATATCAGGTGCTGATGTGAGCAGTGCTCAGCGTTAGTATCTTCTAAAGATGGCCAGAGTCCCCGTGACCCTGGCCTTTTTCATATCTGGCCCGCCTCGTGCGGGCTTTGTCGTTTCTGGGGGGATGGGACATGGCGAAAGAGGAAGGGTTCGCGACGGCTGCCGCTGCTGCAGGGGTAGCCAAGACGGCTCCGCCAGTTGTTGTATCCGGCATGGTAGCCTTACCACTATTGACATCGGTAGCTACCGCATAGAAAAGCGTGTTCTGAGAGCCGAAAGTAGTAACGTCGAGGGGAAATTGGCATAGGCTAGCCTGCCATAGCCAGTTAATATCTAGAAGATTTCCACCTTTCATAAAGCGCAAAGGGAAATCTTTTGCTCGCATAGAGATAGCGCACTGATGAGCAATTATATTGAAGGTCATCGCTGATAGGCGTGGATTGTTGTCATTCTAACAGGAGTGATATGCAAAAATATCAATGTACAGAATTATGAAATAAACCTTATAGTGGTAGGGCCTAAAAGGGTTCCATCAAATAATTCAATCGATGTTGTTGATCGGTGTTGCCTATTGTTATCGGTGTAGATAAAACTCCACCATCATATTTCAGGAGGGAATGTGAACATACAAGGGATAAACCATTTTACAATTCGCACTACACTTGTTAATGAAACTGCAGATTTTTACTCCAAAGTAATAGGAATGGCTATTGGCCCACGTCCAGCATTCTTGTTTCCAGGTGTGTGGATGTATGCTGGGGGAAAACCCATCCTACATATAGTGTCTTTTATTGAGCCTAATCAACATATGGATGCCTACTTAGGCCAAAAAAAATTTGCAGAAGGTTCTGGCTGTGTCGACCATATATCTCTTCAAGGTACTAATTTATCAGAAATGCAAGATCACCTAATTGCTATCGGTGAGTCATTTCGTGAAAGAATTATTCCTGAAATATTTGAACATCAACTGTTCCTTGAAGACCCTAATGGGGTAACTATTGAGTTGATTTTTCCATACTCTCCTGAAGATAGAGTAATGGGGGAGGCCATGCCAGAGATGATGTTTATCTCATGATAAAAGATTAATTTAAGTAATGAGGGATGCATTGTTTATTCTGCAAATTTATATAACCCACGGCAGGGTATAAATATGGATATTGTCATTACACCAGAAGACCGTATTAAAGAGTTAGGGTTGAAATTACCAATAACGGCTCCAGCGTTGGGTCATTATGAGCCATGGTGTATTGTTGGGAATACGTTTATGACATCAGGGCAATTCCCATGGATAGATGGAGACCTGAAATATAGAGGTCGATTAGGCAAGGAGATTAACTTAGAACAAGGTTATGATGCCTGCCGTCTTGCTGCATTAAATGCTATATCTCAACTTAAATCAGCTGTTGATGATCTCTCTAAGGTTTCTCGAATATTTCGAATAGAGGGCGTGCTCAATGTAGCTGAAGGTGTTGATTTTCATCCTAAAGCGTTAGATGGGGCATCTGATGTAATTAATTCCATTTTCTCTGAGTGCGGTCGGCACACAAGGATGATTTGGACGAATCCAGTGATGCCAATGAACAGCGTCTGTCTTGTCTATATTTTTGCGGAAATATGTAAAGAACCTTCATGTTGAAAATAACAATGAGATTACCTATTTAAAATGATGATCACACGCAGATTAAATAATTTCAATGTGAATTTTTGAAGTTGCCATTTTGGCTCTAAAACTACGTTTTTATAAAAATGAGGGAATATATGACGTTTAAATCAAAGAGAGTTTTGTTTTTATGTCTTCCTTTAATCAGTGTTGGGGTTTCTGCTGCAGATTTTAATCTGTCTAGCCAAGATGTTAAGGAAGGGGAGAACATACAGGTTAAGTTTCTTGCAAATGATTTTGGTTGTACAGGTGATAACTTGCAACCAACCCTTTCATGGAGCAATCCGCCAGCTGGAACCAAAAGCTATGCAATAACATTTTATGATAAGGATGCAGATACTGGCAGTGGTTTCTGGCACTGGATGGCTATCAATATCCCACAGAATGTAAACACGCTAGTTGGATCTAACTCTCCTGCTGGTATGGTTGTGAAAGCAAATGACACGGGTAAGAAACAGTATTTAGGGCCTTGTCCTCCAGTCGGTGAAGTACATACCTATAGCTATACAGTACATGCGTTGGATACAGATAAGCTGGAAGCTCCCGCTGATACGACAGCCCCGCTAACTGGATATTTCATTAATAAACATACAATTTCAAAAGCTTCTCTTGATCTACGTGTGTCTCGTAATTAGTAACTGTTGTATATAAGGATAATTAATAAGGACAACTTATGAAAGACAAGATGCACTGGCTAGTGGTGTTGACAGGTATGATATCATTTGTATCTGTTTTGACTTACATAAATCAGTTTGATGGTGCTTGGTCAACAATCTGTATGTTGTTATTCTCAATGTTGATCCCTCTATCCGCACTGCTCTTTCGTCGAAACAATGTTGTTTGGTTTCTATTTGCCACGTTTTTTACAACTATTGTGGTCAGAAACGCAGATCAACATGACTGGTCACAGGTTGGTTGGTGGACGGCACTAACATATTTTCCATTGTTGCTACAGCTCATTTTTATCCTGCATGAGGAGTATCAAAAGTATGGCTCACAGTCGATGGCGCTCTCTTTTATTCGCATGTTCATCGGTTTTAACTGGCTGACTCACTGTACGGAAAAATTGTTTGTTTCCAATCATGATGCTGGATTGGTAGGTTTTTTCCAAACGGTGGTTGGACCTAATACTTTTGGTACCATGCTGAGCGAGCAGTTTGCCGTCAATATGATTATTTTTGGCGGATTAGTGGAACTGACTGCCGCGATCTCTCTGGGGCTAGGTGTGCTATCCCGATTGGGCGCTTTAGCTGCAGCACTCTATCTGATTGCAGCTGAAGTAATGAGCGGGCATTTTGGGGTGGGGTATACGTGGATGATGCCCGGCGGGGGGTGGGAAGTGCCGTTTTACTTCTTTATGGTGACAATTCCCTTCATGCTGCCTCGCAGTGGTGGTGCGATATCACTGGATAAAGAATGGCGGTTGTCACGCCGTTTTGGCGAGCCCATCGGCAAAGCCACAGGATTTTAATACCGGGGGTGGTGGTTGGCTGATATTGGAAACGAGCCAAAGCATTAGTTGCGGCGGTTGAATCCACACTCGCTCAGCGTTAGTATCTTCTAAAGATGGCCAGAGTCCCCGTGACCCTGGCCTTTTTCATTTCTGGCCCGCCTCGTGCGGGCTTTGTCGTTTCTGGTGGAGGGCGCATGGCCAAAGAGGAAGGGTTCGCGACGGCTGCCGCTGCTGCAGGGGTAGCCAAGACGGCGCCGCCTGTCGTGGTGTCCGGCATGACGTTGGCAGGGTATTCGCTCAATGATTGGGTGCTGGCTGCAACGTTGATGTGGATTGCCGTCCAGATGGGATGGTTTTTGTGGCAAAACATCATTCGACCCCGGTGTCGGCTGGATGGTGAGTGATGAGCAAGGTCCGCATCGCAATCGCTGCACTCACACTGAGCGCCGCTGGTTTTGTTGGGATCCTGAATCGGGAGGGATTCCAGCCAGTGGCTTACCCTGACCCGGTACACGGCACCAAACTCCCCACTATTGGGTTTGGCAGTACCGAAGGGGTCAAGATGGGTGACACCATCACGCCCGTTGCCGCAGTGAACAGGAGCCTGCGGGAGGTGCGATCGTTCGAAAACGCCCTCAAGGCCTGTATCAATGTGCCGCTCCATCAGTATGAGTATGACGCATATGTCGAGCTCTCCCACAACATCGGCCCTGACGCCTTCTGCAGCTCTACCATCGTGAATCGCCTGAACGCGGGCGATTACCCGGGAGCCTGTGAGGCCATCTTGCTGTTTAAGCGTGCCGGCAAGCAGGACTGCTCTGCGCCGGGTAACCGGGTTTGCGCTGGATTGTGGAAAGACCGGCTGCGCCTCAATGCTAAGTGCAAGGGGGAGTGATGGAGCTGTTCCCGCAAAGCAGAGCGCTGCCATTTCTGGCCGGTGCTTTGCTGATTGCTGTATTGGCCGGTGGCGGAATCGCGCTGTACCAGTCAG